>NZ_JAOZYC010000105.1:0-330 GCF_035798155.1 Streptomyces endophyticus
GACCGCAAGCCCTCCACAGACAGTTCTACATACTTAGCTGTGTTGTTTAATTTAACCACACACTCACCAACGAGCAAGCAAATGTGAGGCGAGTCACCTTAAGTTTAGTGTTGTATTAAGTAACCCAATACAACACGAGTCTCTCTTTATGACGCTGCTGCCAGTTACCTGGCCCGACCGAGAGACCCTTCGGTGCAGCGTTCAGCCGGGATTAAGCGGCTAAAGCGTAAGTTTCGTCGTTTGCGACTATACTTTTTTCTAGTTTATTTACGAGGTGACTAGGCCTCGGTATGCCCTGCACTGCTTTGCAACCCACGTCGAAACCTGGTC
>NZ_JAOZYC010000106.1:0-315 GCF_035798155.1 Streptomyces endophyticus
CGCTCGAGAATACTACATGCTTAGATATCGTCTACTGTTTTAACTCTTTGTGACCCGACGAACAGGGTACAAATCGCGATCCTTTTAATTTAGTACGAAACCCCAAGGCTTGATTTCATACGGACTTGTGTGCGTGCGCTTCAGTCGGACTCTCTAACCACAAGTATTCGGAGAGGCGGACAAGCTGCCCTTAGGCAGCTAGAGCGTATGATTCGTCGTTTGCGACTATTAAAATGCAAATTTTATTTACGAGAGAAAATGCGCTCTCGGCATGCATCTATGAGTTTCATCACCAGCGTCGAAGCCAGAAACACC
>NZ_JAOZYC010000107.1:0-117096 GCF_035798155.1 Streptomyces endophyticus
ATCGTTCGACTTGCATGTGTTAAGCACGCCGCCAGCGTTCGTCCTGAGCCAGGATCAAACTCTCCGTGAATGTTTCCGGGATATCCCGGTGACACCACGAGAGCGGAACAGTCGGAGGAATAATCCGACCGTTCACAGCGTCCTCGCTGTGTTGCCCACCGAACCCCAAGAGGCCGGCAGGACTTTTCAAAGGAACCTCGTCCCAGCGAATGCTGGAGACGGGGTATCAACAAATTTTGGCGTTGATTTTTGGCACGCTGTTGAGTTCTCAAGGAACGGACGCTTCCTTTGTACTCACCCTCTCGGGCTTTCCTCCGGGCGCTTCCCTTCGGTCTTTCGTGTTCCCAACTCTACCAGATCCGTTTTCCGTTCCGTTTCCGGTTCGGATTTCATTTCCGGTGGCCGTTGGAGGGCCTTTGCCTTTCGGCGTGTCCACCACATTAGCCGAATCTCCCGGCAACTCATAATCGAGTTTCGCGGGCTCGAATTTCGGCATGCGAGCACGCCGAAAAGACCCCGCCGAGGGAAGTCGTAATGAGTGGTTTGGCCGCTTCCGGTGGTTGACTGAGAGCCAGTTCCGGCTTCAGCGGCTCGGGCCACATTACGGATCCCGTAGGGGCGCGTCAAGTTGAGCGACGGCGCGGCGTATGGGCCCGATAAGGGCTCACCGTCGGGTCGTTGGCGACCCAGAAGCGCCAGGGGTGGACGCCGCCCTCGCCGGACACCCCGGTGCGTGGACCGGTACGTACCTGGTCAGCGGGTACGGGGGTGCCGTGCAGGACGCTCAGGGAGGAGTCCGCCCGGGCACAGGCGTCGATGCCGTCCAGGGTTCGGTCCACGCCGAGCGCCGTGGCCATCCGGGCCGGGCCTTTGGCCAGTTCCTTGTCATGCCGGGCCGATAGTCGATGTTTGCGGGCCAGTTCGACGCCCTCGGTGATCTCGCCGGCGCGGAGCAGCACGGCGCTCGCCCTCCCCTCCTCGCCGCAGACCAGGTTCATGCAGTGCCACATGCCGTAGGTGAAGTAGACGTATACGTGTCCTGGCTGCCCGAACATCACGCTGTTGCGGGCGGTCCGGCCTCTGTAGGCGTGGGACCCGGGGTCGTTCGCGCCGTCATAGGCCTCGACCTCTGTGAGGCGGAGCTCGATCGGCCCGTCGGCGGTGTGCCGGACCAGCGTGCGCCCGAGCAGATCGGGCGCGACCTCCAGTACAGGTCGGTCGAAGAACTCACGTACGAGGGGCGTACGGTCAGGGGCCGTGATCATGCCCTCCGAGGGTAGTGGAGCGGGTGGGACAGGCGCTCGCGGAACCGGGCGTGGGTGTCCCGCGTTTGTAGTCAGCAGTATCAGCAGTGATTCGCACACGGAGGAGATCGAGGCATGGGGTTCAAGCGGCTGTTGGCGAGTCTGGGTGCGGGCGGGGCGTCCGTGGAGACGGTGCTCACCGAGGTCAATGTCGTGCCCGGTGGTGTGGTTCAGGGTGAGGTGCGGATCCAGGGCGGATCCGTCGACCAGGAGATCGAGGGGCTCTCCGTCGGCCTGCAGGCGCGGGTCGAGGTCGAGGGCAACGACCAGGAGACGAAGCAGAACATCGAGTTCACCAAGGTGCGGCTCGGGGGTGCGTTCGAGCTGAAGGCGCAGGCCGTGCACGCCGTTCCGTTCGGGCTTGAGATTCCGTGGGAGACGCCCGTCACGATGATCGACGGGCAGCAGCTGCGCGGCATGAACATCGGGGTGACGACCGAGCTGGAGATCGCCCGGGCCATCGACTCGAGTGACCTCGACCCGATCAATGTGCACCCGCTGCCGTCCCAGCAGGCGCTGCTCGACGCCTTCGTCCGCATCGGCTTCCGGTTCAAGAGCGCGGACATGGAGCGCGGACACATCCGGGGGACGCGGCAGAAGCTGCCGTTCTACCAGGAGATCGAGTTCCACCCGCCGCAGCAGTACCGGGGGCTCAACCAGGTGGAGCTGAGCTTCGTGGCCGACGACCGGGAGATGGACGTCGTACTGGAGATGGACAAGAAGCCGGGGCTGTTCAGCGAGGGCAGCGACACGTTCCGGTCGTTCGTCGTCGGGCACCACGACTTCCAGGGCACGGACTGGTCGGCGTATCTGCACCAGTGGCTGTCCGAGGTCGGCAGCAAGAGGAACTGGTTCTAGGGTTTCAGGAGCAGGGTCGACAGGCTCTGTGGAAGCAGTGTTTCCGTAGATCCAGGAGGTGTCGTTGTGACCGAGCAGCCCCAGAGGGCGTCGCTTCCTCATGACTTTCATCCGCAGGTGCCGTCGTTCACCGTCGTGAGCCAGGACTTCGAGCCGGGCGGGACGCTGGACGACGCGCAGGTGTACGCGGCCGGGAACACGTCGCCGCATCTGCGCTGGGAGGGTTTCCCGGCGGAGACCAAGAGCTTCGCCGTGTCGTGCTTCGACCCGGACGCGCCGACCGGCAGCGGGTTCTGGCACTGGAGCGTGTTCGACATCCCGACCTCGGTGACCGAACTGCCGGTGGGAGCCGGCAGCGGCAAGTTCGAGGGGCTTCCCGAGGGCGCCGTACAGGTGCGCAACGACTACGGGACGAAGGAGTTCGGGGGCGCCGCGCCGCCTCCCGGGGACCCCGCCCACCGTTATGTGTTCACCGTGTACGCGGTCGATCAGGAGAAGCTCGGCCCGGACTCCGATGCCACGCCGGCCTTCGTAGGGTTCAACCTGCGGTTTCACACGATTGCCCGGGCCCAGGTCATCGCCGAGTACGGGGCGCCCGCCGAGGGCTGATGTGCTCCCCAGCGTTCACTGAACGTTTGCCCGCCTCTGGTCATGGAATTGATCAGGGGCGGGCATTTTTTGCGGGGGGCTGCAGTTATTGCGTTGTCGATCTCGGCGTGCACGGCCAGAGTTGACGCACGGACGCCGAGGGGTGATCCGGTGCGTACGTGTACGGGAGGTGGGCAGGGTGCGAGACACACTGGTGCTGAACGCGAGCTTCGAGCCGCTCTCCACGGTGACGCTCAATCGGGCCGTCGTGTTGGTGCTGCAGGACAAGGCCGTCGTCGAGCAGGTCCACCCCGAGCTGCGCATGCGTGGTGCCGCGGTCGATATCCCGGTGCCCCAGGTGATCAGGCTGTGCAGGTACGTCCGGGTGCCGTTCCGAAGACGCGCGCCGTGGTCCAGGCGGGGCGTGCTCGTACGGGATCAGCACCGGTGCGCGTACTGCGGCAAGCGGGCGACGACCGTCGACCACGTGGTGCCGCGGTCGCACGGCGGTGCTGATTCGTGGTTGAACACGGTGGCGTCCTGCGCCGACGACAATCACCGCAAGGCGAACCGGACGCCCGAGCAGGCGGGGATGCCGCTGCTGCGGCAGCCGTTCGAGCCGACGCCCGCCGATGCGATGCTGCTGTCTCTGGGGGCCGGCGGGCGGGCCGGGCTGCCGGACTGGCTGGCGCGGACCGCCGCGTAGGGACATGACACGAGGGCCCGCCGACTTTGCGGTCGGCGGGCCCTCGTAGTGGTGTTCGGGGAGCTAGTCGATCGGGGGCTGCTCGCGGCGGGGCTGGGGCGGCGTCGGCATGACCGGCGGGGTCTTCGCGTCGCTGCCGCCCCCCATGCCGCCGAAGTTGCCGAACGCGCCCGAGAGGCCCTTGAGGGCGTCGCCGATCTCGCTGGGGACGATCCAGAGCTTGTTGGCGTCGCCCTCGGCGATCTTCGGGAGCATCTGCAGGTACTGGTACGAGAGCAGCTTCTGGTCCGGGTCTCCGGCGTGGATGGACTCGAAGACCGTACGGATCGCCTGGGCCTCGCCCTCCGCGCGCAGGGCCGCGGCCTTCGCCTCACCCTCGGCCCTGAGGATCGCGGACTGCTTCTCACCTTCGGCGGTGAGGATCTGGGACTGGCGGATACCTTCGGCGGTGAGGATCGCGGCGCGCTTGTCACGGTCGGCGCGCATCTGCTTCTCCATCGAGTCCTGGATGGAGGTGGGCGGCTCGATCGCCTTGAGCTCGACGCGGTTGACGCGGATGCCCCACTTGCCGGTGGCCTCGTCGAGGACGCCGCGCAGCGCCGCGTTGATCTCCTCGCGGGAGGTCAGGGTCCGCTCCAGGTCCATGCCACCGATGATGTTTCGCAGGGTGGTGACCGTGAGCTGCTCGATGGCCTGGATGTAGCTGGCGACCTCGTACGTGGCCGCCCTCGCGTCCGTCACCTGGTAGTAGATGACGGTGTCGATGTTGACGACCAGGTTGTCCTGGGTGATCACCGGTTGCGGCGGGAACGGCACGACCTGCTCACGGAGGTCGATGCGGTTGCGGATCGAGTCGATGAACGGGACGACGATGTTCAGGCCCGCGTTCAACGTGCGTGTGTAGCGGCCGAAGCGCTCGACGATGGCGGCGCTGGCCTGCGGGATGACCTGGATGGTCTTGATCAGCGCGATGAAGACCAACACCACCAGAATGATCAGGACGATGATGATCGCTGACATCGAGTCTCCCGTGCCCCTCGTACCGTTCGTACCGTCGTGGTTCCGGCGCCCTCGCGCCGGAAGATCATGAGGTCTTGCGCAGTCGAGTGTGTCAGAACTGCCCACGTGGCGGGGCTGGTTCGGTCCACATATCGGTTCACATGACGATCGCCGTGGCCCCCTCGATCTCGACCACGTCGACCTGGCGGCCCGGCTCGAATGTCGCCTCCGCGTCGAGGGAGCGGGCCGACCAGATCTCGCCGCCCAGCTTGATCCGGCCGCCCGCCTGTCCGTCGACGCGCTCGATGACGACGGCCTGCTTGCCCTTCAACGCTTCGATGCCCGTCGCCAATTGGGGTTTCTGGGCGCGGTGCCGGGCGGCCACGGGTCGTACGACCGCGATGAGCGCGCACGAGACGATCGCGAAGACGATCACTTGGAGGACCACACCGCCGCCCATGCCCGCCGTGATGGCGCCCGCGACGGCGCCGACGGCCAGCATGCCCAGTTCGGGCATGGCGGTGATGACGAGCGGGATTCCGAGTGCGGCCGCCCCGATCAGCCACCACACCCATGCGTCGATGTCTGCCACAGGACCATGGTAGATCCGCAACTGCCGCGCGGACAGGGGCCGTCCGGTCCGCGCGGGTGTGCCGAGGGTCAGCTCAGGGGCAGGCCGGTGGCGGTCCAGCGGCCGTTGTTCTCCTCGACGACCAGCGGGAGGCCGAAGCACTTGGAGAGGTTGCGGGAGGTGAGCTCGAGCTCGATGGGGCCCGCGGCGAGGATCTGGCCCTGGCGGATCATCAGGACGTGCGTGAAGCCGGGGGCGATCTCCTCGACGTGGTGCGTCACCATGATCATCGAGGGGGCGATCGGGTCGCGGGCGAGGCGGCCGAGGCGGCGCACCAGGTCCTCGCGGCCGCCGAGGTCGAGGCCCGCCGCCGGCTCGTCGAGGAGCAGCAGCTCGGGGTCGGTCATCAGGGCGCGGGCGATCAGCGTGCGCTTGCGCTCTCCTTCGGAGAGCGTCCCGAACCTGCGGTCCAGGTACTCGCTCATGCCGAGTCGGTCGAGGAACGCGCGGGCGCGCCGCTCGTCCATCTCCTCGTACTCCTCCTGCCAGCCGGCCGTCATGCCGTACGCGGCGGTGAGCACGGTCTGCAGGACGGTCTGCCGCTTGGGCAGCTTGTCGGCGAGCGCGATGCCGGCGACGCCGATCCGCGGGCGCAGTTCGAAGACGTCCGTACCGGGCTTGCCGAGGGTCTCGCCGAGGATCGTGGCGGTGCCACTGCTCGGGTAGAGGTAGCTCGAGGCGACGTTCAGGAGGGTGGTCTTGCCCGCGCCGTTGGGTCCGAGGATGACCCAGCGCTCCCCCTCCTTCACCGACCAGGAGACCTGGTCCACCAGAGCCCGGCCCTCGCGGACCACGGATACGTCCTCCAGCTCCAGTACATCGCTCATGAGCGCGTTGTCTCCCATTGCAGTCTCGTCTGTTCGCCGCGTCCGTCATGCCTTCGCATAGTTCCTGCTCGGCGCGGCCCCCAGGGAAAACCTACGCCACCACCCCCGCGGTCCATTCCATCGGTCGGGCTTTTGGCGGCTTTGCGGGCTTCTAAGGTGGGGCGCATGCTCACTGAACCACGCTCCGGACGGCTCGCAGCCTGGGGAAATGCCCTTCTTGGTGGATTTGTCGCGCCCGATGACGCGGCGCTCGCGATTGTCGGCGAGGACACATCGCACCGCGTGGCGGGACTTCCGGGCGAGGACGGGCCCGTCGGCCTGACGCTGGCGCTCGGCCGCCTGCGGGCGCTCGGCGTCGGCGGCCTGCGCGTGGCGCTGCCCGCGCCGGGGCATCCGCTGGGGCTCAGCGGGCCGCCGGAGTTCAACGCGCGGGCCCTGGAGGCCGAGGAGGCGGTGGTCTGTCGCGGCGCCGCGCTCGGGCTCGTTCCCGAGGTGCACGAGGTCGGGCCCGAGGGCGATGCGTATGTCCAGGTGATGTGGCACTGCCTGCCGGTGCGGGAGGCGCCGCCGGCGGATGTGCCCTCGCTCGGCCAGGCGGAGCGGGAGCTGGCGGAGGCGCTGCGGGACGCGACCGAGGTGTTGACGCGGCTCGACGTGGCCGGGTCGGGGCCGGTGTCCGAGGCCGCGGTGGACGCGTACCGGGCGCGGGCCGAGCGGGGGCGCGAGGCGCTGGCGCCGGGGTATCCGGGGCGGGCCGTGCGGGTGCTCGAGCTGGCGCAGCGGGTGGGGTTGTTGATCTCCGTGGCGTACGAGAGCGGGCACGGGGGCGCGGTGAGCGCCTCGGAGATGGGGGCGCGGGCGCTCGCGTTGCGCCCGGTGGAGCGGACGGCCCGGCGCGCGCAGGTGGCCGCGTACAACGCGTTCGTGGAGGAGCGGGAGCGGGGCTGAGAGCAGGGCCGGGAGAGGGGAAGGCCCCCACGGACCGGGTCCGTGGGGGCCTTCCTGTGCCTCAGGGGCAGCGAACCTCAGTTGTTCGCCGCGGTGTTGCCGAACGCCGGGTTCAGCAGACCGATGACGTTGACGGAGTTGCCGTCGACGTTCACCGGGACGTGAACCGGAACGCCGACGTTGTTGCCCGAGCCGACGCCCGGGGAGTTCGCGGCCACGCCGTCGGCTTCCGAGTCGGCGAAGGCGGCGCCGGCGGAGGCACCCGCGGCGAGACCGGCGACGGCGACGGCCAGGGCGGCCTTCTTGGCGATGTTCATGAGAAGCGTTCCTCCAGATATTGCGGTCCGACCCCAGCCGCGGGGTCGCACGCTGAGAAACGCGCGGGGCGCCCGGCAGACACGGGGCGAACACCTGATCCGCCCGATTGGATCAATAGGCCGACGAATCGACCAGCCGAGCCATCGAACAGGAGAGTTGCCCTCTGTGGGAGAGTTGCCCCGGAAATGCGGACCGGCCCCGCGGGGAAAACCCCGGGGGCCGGCGAACCCTGAGCACGCGTCAGCCGTTGTAGCCGTCGTTCGCGAACGCCGGGTTGAGGGCACCGATCACCGTGGCGGTGTTGCCCACGGCGTTCACCGGAACGTGGACCGGGGCCTGGATGAGGTTGCCCGAGCCGACGCCCGGGGACTTCACGGCGTGACCGTGGGCCTGCGCACCGTCGGTGGCGGAGGCGAGTCCGGCACCGGCGGCAACAAGGCCACCGGCCACGAGGGTGACGGCCGCGGCCTTCTTCAGGTTCTTCACTTCTGGGTCCTCCTAGCGGTCGCCGCGGCATGACCGCCGCAGCACGCATTGGAGAACGCGTCACCACCGAAAGGGATACGCCGTCCGGGGGACATCTACACGACGGTATGAATTCCAGAACGGAGTGCGACGTTCCGTGTTGCCGTCTCGTCGATGCGCCCGCGCGTGCCCCTCAGCCCGTGACGCCGTGCCGCACGGCCCACAGGGCGGCCTGGGTGCGGTCCGAGAGGTCGAGCTTCATCAGGATGTTCGAGACATGGGTCTTCACCGTCTTCTCGGAGAGGACGAGGGCGCGGGCGATCTCCCGGTTCGAACGCCCGTCGGCGATCAGGCCGAGCACCTCGCGCTCGCGCTCGGTGAGGGAACCGCCCCTCCCCTGCCCGTTGTTGGTCTCCTCCTGGGACAGCAGCGCACCCGCCACCTCGGGTTGCAGCAGGATGTGGCCCGCGTGGACGGAACGGATGGCGCCGGCCAGGGCGTCCGGGTCCACGTCCTTGTAGACGTAGCCGGCGGCCCCGGCACGCAGGGCGGGGACGACGGTGCGCTGCTCGGTGAAGCTGGTGACGATCAACACCTTGGCGGGGTTGTCGAGTTCACGGAGCCGGCGCAGGGCGTCGACTCCGTCCATGACCGGCATCTTGACGTCCATCAGGACGATGTCGGGCTTCAACTCCTCGGCGCGGGCGACTCCTTCGGCGCCGTCCGCCGCCTCGCCGACGACCTCGATGTCGCCCTGCACCTCCAGGAAGGTGCGCAGGCCCCGGCGGACGACCTGGTGATCGTCGACCAGCAGTACCTTGATCGGGTCAGCCACCGGGGACCTCCATCTCGATCGTGGTGCCCTTGCCGGGCTCCGATTCCACTGTGAGCCTGCCGCCGACCCCGCCCGACCGGTCCCGCATGGAGACGAGGCCCAGGTGGCGGCCCGCGCTGCGGATCGCCTTGGGGTCGAAGCCCGCTCCGTCGTCGGTGACGCGCAGCACGGCGCCCTGGCCGTGCTTGTCGAGCGTGACGCGCACCTTCTCCGCTCCGGAGTGGCGCAGCGCGTTGTGCAGCGCCTCCTGGGCGACGCGCAGCATCGCCTCTTCCTGGGCCGCGGGCAGCGCCTTTATGCCGCTGGTGGTGAAGGTGACGTGCGCGGAGTGGGCCCGGTCGAGCACCTGGGCCTGTGTGCGCAGGGTGGCCACCAGGCCGTCCTCGTCGAGCGCGGCGGGGCGCAACTCGACGACGGCCGCGCGCAGTTCGTCCGCCGCCTCCGCCGCGAGCTCCGCCACGTGCGCCAACTCCCCCTTGGCGCGCCCCGGGTCACGGTCCATCAGGGTCGCGGCGGCCTGTGCGGTCAGGCGCAGTGAGAAGAGCTTCTGGCTCACCGCGTCGTGCAACTCGTGGGCGATCCGGGAGCGCTCCTCGGCGATGGTGAGCTCGCGGCTGCGCTCGTAGAGGCGGGCGTTCGTGAGCGCGATGGCCGCGTGCTGGGCGAGGATCCCGAGCAGTTCCTCGTCGTCCTGCGTGAAGCCGCAACCGCCTTCTGGCTTGGGGCTCGGGGGGTGTGGGGGGTGTCCCCCCACAGAACGCAGCTTGTTCGCGAGGAAGAGCGCGCCGATCGTCTCCTCGCCGTCCTTGATGGGCAGGCCGAGGAAGTCCGACATGTCCGGGTGGGCGGAGGGCCAGCCCTCGAACCGCGGGTCCTTGCGGACGTCGGCGAGGCGCTCGGTCTTCGCGTCGTGCAGCATCGCGGCCAGGATGCCGTGCTGGCGCGGCAGTGGGCCGATGGCCTTCCACTGCGCCTCGCTGACGCCGTCCACGACGAACTGGGCGAAGCCCCCGTGGTCGTCCGGCACACCGAGCGCCGCGTACTCGGCGTCGAGCAGCTCGCGGGCCGAGGCGACGATCGTCTTGAGGACGTCGCGCACCTCCAGATGCCTGCTCATGGCGAGGAGCGCGGCGCTCACCGCGGCCAAGCCTGTACGTGGACCCTGACTCATGACCTCACCGTACCGGCGGGGTGTGACAGCCGGATCGGACCGATGGCGCCCTCCGCCTAGGTCGGTCGGCGTAGGGCGAAGGGCCCTGCGTTGTTGCTGCTCGCGTACGAGGTGCCGAGGGCCGCCGCGTTCCTACGTTGAGGGCACGACGCACAACGGATGACGTACTCAAGGGGACGGTTGTCATGACGGTAGCGATCATCACGGGGGCTTCGCGGGGGTTCGGGAGGGCGCTGGCGACGGCCCTGGCCGAGCGGGGCTGGGATCTGGTCCTGGACGCGCGCTCCGCCGGGCCGCTGGAGGACGTCGCGGAGCGGCTGCGCAAGCACGGCGGAGCGGTGACGGCCGTGCCGGGCGATGTCGCGGACGGCGGGCACCGGGTGGAGCTGATCGCCGCGGCATGGGAGCTGGGCGGGCTCGATCTGCTGGTGAACAACGCGAGCGTGCTGGGCGCGGAGCCCCTGGTGCCGCTCGACAGCCACTCGCTCGACGACTTCCGCGCGGCTCTTGAGGTCAATGTGGTGGCACCGCTCGGTCTGCTCCAGGAGGCGCTGCCGCTGCTGCGCGAGGCGCCGGCAGGGACGGTGCTCAGCATGAGTTCGGACGCGGCCACGGAGGCGTACCCCACCTGGGGCGGCTACGGGTCGACGAAGGCGGCCCTCGACCAGCTCGTGGCCGTGCTCGGGGTGGAGGAGCCGGGCCTGCGGGTGTGGGCGGTCGATCCGGGCGGGATGCGGACGGACATGCTGGCGGCGGCCGAGCCGGACGAGGACCTGAGCGAGGTGCCGCGCCCCGAGGACGTGGTCCCCGCCTTCCTGGGCCTCCTGGACCGACGCCCCGCGAGCGGGCGCTATTCGGCCGCGTCCCTCCTGGAGGCGTGATGGCGCTGGCGCTGCGGGTGCCCGAGGAGCTTTCGGCGCGGGTCCCGGCCGAGCAGCGGGGGCCCGGCCGGGACAGATCGTCCGTGCGTCTTCTGGTGTCGCGCGGCACCGATGCCACCCATCACCGGTTCCCCGAGCTGCCGTCCGTGCTGCGGGCCGGGGATCTGCTCGTCGTCAATACGTCTCCTACGTTGGCGGCCGCCGTGGACGGGAGGCTGGGGCACGCACGCGTGGTCGTGCATGTCTCGACGCGCGGCGACGACGGGCGCTGGGCGGTCGAGCTGCGGGACCCGGACGACCGGGGCACGACGCGGCCGCGCGCCGGAGGTCCCGCGGGGTCGGTGGTCGTGCTCCCCGGCGGCGTACGCCTCACCTATGAGGAGCCGCTGGCGGCCGGGAGCGAGCGGCTGTGGTGGGTGCAGGCGACCGGGGACGTGCCCGCGCTGCTCGGCCGGCGCGGGCGGCCCATCCGCTACTCGTACACGGAGCGGGATCAGCCGCTGGCGGCTTACCAGACGGTGTTCGCGCTGCCGTACGTCTCCGGGGCGGGCAGTGCGGAGATGCCGAGTGCGGCGCGGCCCTTCACGGAGTCGATCGTGTCGCGGCTCGTGAGCCGTGGTGTGCAGTTCGCGCCGATCACGCTGCATACGGGTGTGGCGTCCGCCGAATCGCACGAGCCTCCTTATGCGGAGCGTTTCGAGGTGCCCGAGGCGTCGGCCCGGCTGATCAACGCCGCGCGGGCCGCGGGGCAGAACGTCATCGCCGTGGGGACCACCGCCGTGCGGGCCGTCGAGTCCGCCGTCGACGGCGACGGGAGCGTACGGGCGGCCCGTGGCTGGACCGATCTCGTCGTGACGCCCGAGCGCGGGGTGAGGGTGGTGGACGGGCTGCTGACGGGGCTGCACGAGCCGGCGGCCTCCCACCTTCTGATGCTGGAGGCGGTGGCGGGGCGGGCCGCGGTGGACCGTGCGTATGAGGAGGCGCTGAGGGGGCGCTACCTGTGGCACGAGTTCGGCGACGTGCACCTCATCCTGCCGGAGGAGAGGCCTCACGCTGTGCGTTGCAGTGGCAACCGCGAGTGAGTTCAGGAGGGGGCGCGTGTGACGCCGCGCATAGGGCCCACGTCACGTACGAAGGTCCGTAGTGGATGAGTAAGGGACTTTGGTCCCGGTGTGGCACTGGGGCAGGAAGTCGGACATCGACTTCCTGTCCCTTTTCGTGCTCCCCCGGCCCACTACCCGGCTTCGTAGGTCACACCTTTGCCTCGGCATTTTGCGGCCGCTAAGAATGTCCATCGTTGTTCGGTGCCGCGGGGTCCTACCCGCGGCGTTCGTGTCCTAAACACGAGAGTCCGGTCCCCCGGTCTGCGAGCGACTTCCGTTCTTAGAGAGGTCCCCGTCTCATGTCCAAGCACAGCACCCCCGGCCATAGTCAGCTGACCCGCACCCACAAGTTCTCGCTGGCCGGTGTCGCCGCTCTCGGTGCCGCCGCCCTCGCGGTGACGCTGGTGCCGGGTCAGGACACCCAGGCCCAGGCGAAGGACGAGACGGTCGCCGCCGCCCCGGTCGCGTTCACCACCGACGCCGGTGCGAAGCAGATCAAGGACGTCCACGCCAGCGTCACCGACCAGCAGGCCGCCGCCAGCGAGAAGGCGAAGCAGGCCGAGGCGAAGGCGAAGGCCCGCGCGCAGGCCGCGGCGGAGAAGAAGGCCGAGGCCGAGAAGAAGGCCCAGGCCGAGGCCAAGGCGAAGGCCGAGGCGCAGGCGAAGAAGGAGCGCGAGGCCCAGGAGGCCGCCGCGCGTGCCGCCGCCCGCAAGCCGGTCTACGCCAACAACCTCGACGGCTGGATCAAGGAATCCCTCGCCATCATGAAGGACAAGGGCATTCCGGGTTCGTACGACGGCCTGCACCGCAACATCATGCGTGAGTCCGGCGGCAACCCGAACGCGGTCAACGGCACCGACGTCAACGCCCAGAACGGCACGCCCTCCAAGGGCCTGCTGCAGGTCATCCAGCCGACCTTCGACACCTACCACGTAGACGGCACCGCCAACAGCCTGACCGACCCGGTCGCCAACCTCGTGGCCGCTGCCAACTACGCGGCCGACAAGTACGGCTCCATCGACAACGTGGACAGCGCGTACTGATGCCTGTGGTGGGGACCTCTAGGTCCGGCACACGCTGAATCCCCCACGGCACGAAGGGCGGCACCCATAGGGTGCCGCCCTTCGTGTGTCCGCAGCAGGTCGCCTACTTGCGCATGACCTCGGGCTCGTGGCGGCGCAGCAGGCGCGCGACCGCGAAGCCGCAGGCGACGCCGAGCAGGATCAGGACCGTGAGGTTGAGGCCCCACTGGCCGGCGGAGTGCTCCCACAGCGGGTCCAGGTCGTTCGGCTTCTGCGGGTCCCACGGCGGCATCAGGCGGGAGAGGTCGAGCGTGGCGCCGGCGGCGCCGACCGCCCAGCGGGACGGCATCAGCCAGGCGAACTGTTCGAGGCCCACCGTGCCGTAGATCTGGAAGAGCACGCCGGTGAACACGACCTGGACGATCGCGAACATGACGAGCAGCGGCATCGTCTTCTCGGAGGTCTTCACCAGCGAGGAGATGACGAGCCCGAACATCATCGACGTGAAGCCGAGCGCGATGATCGAGATGCACAGCTCGGCGGCCGGCGGCAGCACAAGACCTTCCTTCGGAAGGTCACGTGTCGAGAAGCCGATGGCGCAGATGATGACGCCCTGGATGGCCGTGATGAAGCCGAGGACGATGACCTTGGACATCAGGTACGCGGAGCGGGACAGGCCGGTGGCCCGTTCGCGCTCGTAGATGACCCGCTCCTTGATCAGCTCACGGACCGAGTTGGCCGCCGCGGAGAAGCACATGCCGACGGCGATGATCAGCATGATCGTCCCGGCGTCGCCGTTGAACTTGGCCGGCGGCTTGGGCGGGCCAAGGCCGAAGTCGGCCGGGATGACCACCGAGACGATGCCGAGGACCGCGGGCAGGATCACCATCAGCCCCATGAAGCCCTTGTCCGAGGCGATCACCGAGCAGTAGCGGCGGATCAGCGTGATCAGCTGGGAGCCCCAGGGCTGCGTCTTGGGCGCCTTGATCGCGGCGGGCGGCGCCACCGGGTCCGACTGCGCGGCGACGGCGTCGATGTCGGCCGCGTACATCTGGTAGTGCTGCGAGCCCTTCCAGCGGCCCGCCCAGTCGTAGTCGCGGTAGTTCTCGAACGCCGAGAACACGTCGGCCCACGTCTTGTAGCCGAAGAAGTTGAGGGCCTCCTCCGGCGGGCCGAAGTAGGCGACGGCGCCGCCCGGCGCCATCACGAGCAGCTTGTCGCAGAGCGCCAGTTCGGCCACCGAGTGGGTGACGACGAGGACCGTGCGCCCGTCGTCGGACAGTCCGCGAAGGAGCTGCATGACGTCGCGGTCCATGCCCGGGTCGAGGCCGGACGTCGGCTCGTCCAGGAAGATCAGCGACGGCTTGGTCAGCAGCTCCAGGGCCACCGAGACGCGCTTGCGCTGGCCACCGGAGAGGGAGGTGACCTTCTTCTCCTTGTGGAGGTCCAGCTTGAGCTCGCGCAGCACCTCGTCGATGCGCTGCTGGCGCTCCTGCTCGCTGGTGTCCGCGGGGAAGCGCAGCTTGGCGGCGTACTTGAGCGCCTTCTTGACGGTCAGTTCCTTGTGCAGGATGTCGTCCTGCGGGACCAGACCGATGCGCTGGCGCAGCTCGGCGAACTGCTTGTAGAGGTTCCGGTTGTCGTAGAGGACGTCGCCCTTGTCGGCGGGGCGGTAGCCCGTGAGCGCCTTCAGGAGCGTCGACTTGCCGGAGCCCGACGGGCCGATGACCGCGATCAGCGACTTCTCCGGGACGCCGAAGGAGACGTCCTTGAGGATCTCCTTGCCGCCCTCCACGGTGACCGTGAGGTGGCGCGCGGAGAAGGAGACGTCACCGGTGTCGACGAACTCCTCGAGCCGGTCGCCGACCAGGCGGAACGTGGAGTGCCCCACGCCCACGATGTCGGTGGGGCCGAGCAGCGCCGTGCCGCCCTTGGGGATCGGCTGGCCGTTGACGTACGTGCCGTTGTGCGAGCCCAGGTCGTGGATCTCGAAGCGGCCGTCGGGCGACGCGTGGAACTCGGCGTGCAGCCGCGAGACCTGGAGGTCGGAGACGACCAGCTCGTTCTCCAGGGAGCGGCCGATGCGCATGACGCGGCCGAGTGCCAGCTGGTGGAACGTGGTGGGGCTGCGGTCTCCGTACACGGGCGGGGCCCCCGCGACCCCGCCGGCGCCCTGCTGCGGCACCTTCTGCGCCTGTGGTTGCTGCTGCCACTGCTGCCCCGGAGCCTCGCGCTGCTGGGGCGCCTGCGCCTGCTGGGACCAGCTCGGCTGCTGCTGGTACTGCTGCGGTGGCGGCTGCTGCGCGAGGCCCGCGGCCTGCTGCTGCGCCTGGTGCGGTGAGGCCACGGCGGCGGCGCGGGCGCTGCCCTGCGCGTTCAGGCACGGGCCGTCGGTGGAGTTGCCCAGGTGCACGGACGAGCCGGGGCCGATCTCCATCTGGTGGATCCGCTGCCCCTGCACGAAGGTGCCGTTGGTCGAGCCGTGGTCCTCAATGACCCAACTGCGGCCGCCCCAGCTGATCGTGGCGTGACGCCAGGACACCCGGGCGTCGTCGAGCACGATGTCGCCCTGCGGATCGCGTCCGAGGGTGTACGGCCTGGACGCGTCGAGCGTCCAGGTCCTGCCATTCAATTCCAGTACGAGTTCAGGCACTCCATGCCCCACTGAGTTGTCCCCCGAGTTTTGCCCCGTCATGGGGAGTCTAGGGATGTCGAACATCGTGAGGAACTATTTCAGGAAGCCCTCCGTGACCGAAAGGCGGGCCTTGCGCCGGGCCCGTTCGCACCTCCCGCACACCCCTTGGCACCCGCCCCGTTGACGGTACGGATGCGGCCCCGGAGAGTGGTAAGAGCCCACAACTCCGGGCGGATCATGAGCAATTGGGATCTCGGGGGCGAGGCGGGCGGATCGGGGGGTCCTTGATGGCCTTGGCGGAGAGCGGCCAAGACGCGAAGCGGCGCGCGCGTTCGCCCGTCGGCGATGTCCTGCTGTCCGCCGTGGCTGCGGTGAGCTGGGCTTTCATCGCCATGGCCGGAGTCTCGGCGCTCGGCCTGCACTTGCTGGAGGCCGACACGGTCGCTTCGCTCGGGCCGATGACGGCCGCCGTGGTGGCGCTCGGGGCGGGCGGGCGCGTGACGCCGTCCGGGGACGTCTCGGCCTTCGGGCTCAAGGGCGCGCAGGCGGACACCTCGATCGACGTCTGGCCGCTCGGCGTGGGCCTGGTGGGGGCGCTCGTACTGAGCTGGTTCTTCCTACGCTCCTTGCGGGCGGCGGGAGTTGAGGTGTCGCCCAGGGAACTCCTCGCGCGCGCGGGCGCCGTGGTGGCGCTCTTCGTGGCGATGATCGGCGGTCTCGCCTGGGCCGGTCACGACATCATCACGATCGACGGCTCGCAGTTGGGGCTCGACGACATCACGGGCGGCGGGAAGGGGTTGCCTGAGGGCATCTCGGACAAACTGCCGGGCGGGATCGGCGATTTGCTGCCCGACCGGGTCGGCGATCTGGTCGACGCGAAGGCCACCGTCGGGTTCACGGTGGAGACGGTCCCTTCGCTGCTCGGTGGCGCCGCGTTCGTGGTGGGTGTCCTGGTGATCGCCCTGCTCGCGTCGCGGCGCACTCCGCTGCCGCGCGCGCTCGCCCCGCTGCACCGGACCGTCCGCCCGGCCGCGTCGGCGCTCGTGGCGGTGCTGCTGATGGCGGTCGTCGCGGGCCTGGCAGCGGCGGCGTACGCGATGATCGGCGACGACCATCCGAAGCGGATCGCGGGCGCCGCGCTGCTCGGGGCGCCCAACGGGGTGTGGCTCGGCATCCCCCTCGGCCTCTTCGTGCCCTGGGACGGCAAGGCGACGGGTGAGCTCTCGAAGCTGTTGCCGGATCCGCTGGACGAGCTGCTCAGGGCGTCGGCGAACGAGCCGGTGACGCTGGGGCGGCTCGCGGAACTCGACGGCAGGGTGTGGCTGTTGGGCGTCGCGGTGGCCGTGATGATGCTGCTCGCCGGGGTGCTGACGGCGGTGCGCTCGCCCGTGACGCGGGGCGTCTGGGGGTTCGCGGGGCGGTGCGCGTTGCGGCTGGGGGGCGTGACGGCGCTCGCGCTGCCGCTCCTTGTGTGGCTCACCGACGTGTCGGCGGGGGCCTCGCTCTCGGTCCTCGGCTTCGACGCGTTCGGCGCGGGCATCGAACTGCACGGGCGGATCGGGATGGCGGTGCTGCTCGGGGCGGCGTGGGGAGCGGCGGCGGGGGCGCTCGGCGCGGTGCTGGCGTATGCGACCGGGAGGGCTCGACCGGTGCCGTCGGCGGATGGCGGGGCGGGTGGTTCTTCGGGGCCGTATCAGCCGAGTCGTCCCTATCGGCCGGCGAATCCGGATACGAATCCGTATCTGCGGCCGTATCGGCCGTGACGGTGGTCCGAGGTTGCGGTCGCGGGGCTCTGCCCCGGACCCCGCTCCTCAATCGCCGGAGGGGCTTGATTTGCCGGAACCGGTGCTTGGCCGATGGAGGCCTTGATTGCGGTGGCCGTACAAAGGACCGATAACGTAGACCCATCATGAGCGCTTCGCAGCCCCAGCCCACCGCTGATGCCCCTCCCGTGGACGTTCCGGCGGACGTCCCCACTCTCCTGGTCAAGATCTTCGGCAAGGACAGGCCCGGCATCACCGCCGGGCTCTTCGACACCCTCGCCGCCTACTCCGTGGATGTCGTCGACATCGAGCAGGTCGTCACGCGTGGCCGGATCGTCCTGTGTGCCCTGGTCACGCAGCCGCCCGCCGGTCTCGAAGGGGATCTGCGGTCGACCGTCCACAGTTGGGCGGAGTCGATGAAGATGCAGGCGGAGATCATCTCCGGCATCGGCGACAACCGTCCGCGCGGCACGGGCCGCTCCCACGTCACCGTCCTCGGTCACCCGCTCACCGCCGAGTCGGCCGCGTCGATAGCGGCCGCCATCACCGGCACCGGCGGCAACATCGACCGCATCTTCCGGCTCGCGAAGTACCCCGTGACGGCGGTCGAGTTCGCGGTGTCCGGCACCGCGACGGAGGAGCTGCGCACGGCCCTCGCCACCAAGGCCGCGAAGCTGGGCGTGGACGTGGCGGTCGTCTCGGCCGGGCTGCACCGGCGCGCGCAGCGGCTCGTCGTGATGGACGTCGACTCGACGCTCATCCAGGACGAGGTGATCGAGCTGTTCGCGGCGCACGCGGGCTGCGAGGACAAGGTCGCCGAGGTGACGGCGGCGGCGATGCGCGGCGAGCTCGACTTCGAGCAGTCGCTGCACGCGCGCGTGGCGCTGCTCGAAGGGCTCGACGCCTCGGTCGTGGAGAAGGTGCGCAGCGAGGTCCAGCTGACGTCGGGCGCGCGCACCCTGATCCGTACGCTCAAGCGTCTCGGTTACCAAGTAGGGGTCGTGTCCGGCGGATTCACGCAGGTCACGGACGACCTGAAGGAGCGCCTCGGGCTTGACTTCGCGCAGGCGAACACCCTGGAGATCGTCGATGGCAAGCTGACCGGCAGGGTCACGGGCGAGATCGTGGACCGCGCGGGCAAGGCGCGCCTGTTGCGCAGGTTCGCCGCCGAGGCGGGGGTGCCGCTCGCGCAGACCGTGGCGATCGGTGACGGCGCGAACGACCTGGACATGCTGAACGCGGCCGGGCTCGGTGTCGCCTTCAACGCCAAGCCGGTTGTGCGCGAGGCCGCGCACACCGCGGTGAACGTGCCGTTCCTCGACACGGTGCTGTATCTGCTGGGCGTCACGCGCGAAGAGGTCGAGGCCGCGGACGCACAGGGCGCGTAGACGTCATGCGTGGGGCCCGGTACCGATCGTCGGTACCGGGCCCCACGTCGTACGTATGACGGACGGGCGGTGGCAATTACTCGCTCGGCGCCCAGTAGTCGACGAGCGTGGCGGTGCCGGGCTCCAGGCTCTTCCAGGGTCCGGTGAACGTGAGCACGGAGAACGCGGCGGTCGGGAAGCCGCGCCGGTTCAGCCGCTGCCGGGCGTCGCCCTCGGCATCCGCGGCGAGGATCTCGGAGAGGGCTTGTACGCCGGGATTGTGGCCGATCAGCACGGCATCGTGCACGTCGTCGGGCGTCTCGTTCAGCACGGCGATCAGTTCGCCGGGAGACGCTTCGTAGATCCGCTCCTCGTAGACGGTCTTCGGTCGCTCCGGCATTTCCTGCACGGCGAGCTTCCAGGTCTCACGGGTACGCGTGGCGGTCGAGCACAGGGCCAGGTCGAAGGAGATGCCTGCGTCGGCCAGCTTGCGGCCGGCGACGGGGGCATCCCTGCGGCCCCTCTCGGCGAGCGGCCGCTCATGATCGGAGACCTGGGGCCAGTCCGCCTTGGCATGCCGGAAAAGGACAATCCTGCGGGGTTCTGCGACGCTCATGCGTCCCAGCTTCGCATGAAACCCTCCGCCGGGCGCAGGGAGTTGACGGGGTCGCCCGGCACGAGTGAACGAC
This sequence comes from Streptomyces endophyticus, assembly GCF_035798155.1. Lineage (NCBI taxonomy): Bacteria > Bacillati > Actinomycetota > Actinomycetes > Kitasatosporales > Streptomycetaceae > Streptomyces > Streptomyces endophyticus. The sequence goes on from NZ_JAOZYC010000107.1 coordinate 19,111, forward strand.
GTACGGATTCGCTAGCGGAGCACCAGGTCCTTGGCGCGGCCCAGGATGTGGACCAGGCTCGGCTCACCCGCGACGGCCTGGGCGTCGACCGGGTTGAGGATCAGCAGGAGCAGCGCCACGAAGGCCACGGCCGGGAGCACGATCGCCCACCACGGCAGCCGGATGTCGGCTCGCCCCGTGGCTGCCGCCGTACGGGGCCGGGAGGGCGTGGGGGCTGACATGGACATGGCTGCTGCCTCCGGGGTCCGTGTTCCGTGCGTGCGCTTCGTGCGGTGCGCCGACGGTCTCGGCGACACTTCGAAGGTACGGAACCGGGGACCTCGGTCCCATCCGGTGATCCACCCACTTCACCCTGACACTGGCCCCCTAGGGGATGGTGGAGTTAACCCCACCCCACCCCCGCGGACCCGCCCCTACGGTGCGGCGATGGACGCGATGATGCCGACGACGACGGTGACGGCCAGCATCGCGCCGAGCACGAGGAGCAGCTTCTTCTGGCCGTTCTGGGGATTCGGCTCGAGCACAGGCGACATGCGGCAAGTGTCGCACCTGTCCCCGCCCGTCAGGACGCCGGGGCCGCCTTGGCCGCCGCGCCCGCCTCGTCCTCGACGGTGCGATTGCGGCCCGCGAACACGCCCACCACGATCTGCGGCACCATCAGCGCGGCCATGAGCGCGATCGGCGCGCCCCAGCCACCGCTGTGCTGGTAGAGGACGCCGACGAGCAGCGGTCCGGGGATCGAGATCAGGTAGCCGGTGGACTGCGCGAAGGCGGACAGCTTGGCGACACCCGCGCCCGAGCGGGCACGCATCCCGACCATGGTGAGCGCGAGCGGGAAGGCGCAGTTGGAGATGCCGAGCAGCAGCGCCCACGCCCAGGCGCCGGAGGCCGGGGCGAAGTACAGGCCCGCGTAACCGGCGAGACCGCACAGGCCGAGGGCGATCACCATCGGCCCCTGGCTGGGCAGCCGGGCGGCCATGCGCGGGATGACGAAGCCGAGCGGGATGCCCATCGCCATGGTGACGGCGAGCAGCACGCCCGCGGTCGACGCGGAGACCCCCGAGTCGCGGAAGATCTGCGCCATCCAGCCCATCGTGATGTACGCGGCCGTGGCCTGGAGCCCGAAGAAGACGGCGAGCGCCCAGGCGGTACGGCTGCGGGCGATCCGCAGACCGCTTCCTTCGGAGGCCGCCGCGGACTCGGCGGCGGGCGACGCGGCGGCCGCCATGGTCGACGTGTCCTTCTTACCCACGAGCGGCAGCCAGGCCAGGGCCGCCGCGACGGCGAGCACCGCCCACACGGCGAGCCCGGCCTGCCAGTCGCCGCCGAGCGCCGAGGTCACCGGCACCGTCGCGGCGGCCGCGGTGGAGGTGCCGAGCGCGAGGGCCATCGAGTACAGGCCGGTCATGCTGCCGACCTTGTCGGGGAACCAGCGCTTGACGATGACCGGCATCAGCACGTTGCTGACGGCGATGCCCATCAGGCCGAGCGCGCTGGCCACGAGGAAGCCGGCGGTGCCGCCGGTGAACGGCCGGATGACGAGGCCCGCGGCGATGGCGAACATGCCGGCGCAGACGACGGTGCTCGGGCCGAAGCGCTTGGCGAGCCGGGGCGCCATCACCCCGAAGACCGCGAAGCAGAGCGGCGGCACGGAGGTGAGCAGCCCGGCGACGCTGCCGCTCATCCCGAGCCCGTCGCGGACCTCTTCGAGGAGGGCACCGAGGCTGGTGATGGCGGGCCGCAGGTTCACCGCGGCGAGCACGATGCCGACCATGACCAGGCGGATCACCCACGCGCGCGGGGCGGGCGTCTCGATCCGTATGGGGGTCTCGGGGTCGGCGCTCGGCGGTGCCATCGTCGGGGTTTCCTCACTAGCCATGAGACCCATCTTAGAATCATGGGATGATTGGTTGTCCAATCGGTTCGCTACCGTACGACCTCCTCCGCACGAAGGAATGTCATGCCGCTGACCTCGCCCCAGCGCTCGGCTCTGTCCGAGCAGGTCATCTCCGCCCTGCGCACCCAGATCTCCTCGGGCGAGTGGCCGGTGGGCTCCCGCATCCCGACAGAGCCGGAGCTCGTGGAACAGCTGGGTGTGGCCCGGAACACGGTGCGGGAGGCGGTGCGCGCCCTCGCGCACAACGGCCTGCTGGACATCCGGCAGGGCTCGGGCACGTACGTCGTGGCGACGAGTGAGCTGGCGGGCGTCATGCAGCGGCGCTTCGCGGACGCCGACCCGCAGGACATCGCGGAGCTGCGCGTCACGCTGGAGTCGAACGCGGCGAAGTTCGCGGCGAAGCGCCGCACCGAGCGCGACCTGAAGCAGCTCGACGCGCTCCTCCTGCGGCGCGAAGAGGCCTGGTCGTCCGGCGACACGGAGGCCTTCGTCGCGGCGGACAGCACGTTCCACCTGGCCGTGGTGGCCGCGTCCCACAACGAGGTACTGACGGCGATGTACGCGGACCTCGGCGAGGTCATGCGGGACTGGCTGCGCGAGGACGTGGGCGAGCGGCTCACCGCGGAGAACCACATGGACCACGCCACGCTCGTCGACGCGATCCGGGTGGGCGATGCCGAGGCCGCCGCCAAAGAGGCCGCGCGCTATCCGTTCGACTGCCGCCCCGGCCGGCTCACGGCGCCCGCTTGAGGTGACTGACCCAGGCGGTCCGCACGTTCTTCCAGCACCGGCCGTCCAGCCGCAGGGTCTCGGCCGGGAACACCGTCTTCGGGCGTGAATCGGTGTCGATGTCCCACCACTCGTCGCACTCGATGTGCAGGGCGACGCGGTCGATCGTCGGATACGGGTTGTGACAGCTGGCGCTCACGAGGTCACGGTCGATGTCGATCCGGCATGCGGCGCCGGAGGGCGCCCGCCGCTTCTCCGGCTTCTCGTCCGACACCGCGTCGTAGGGCAGCGTGAACAGCAGGGTCAGCGCGGCAAGGGTGGGGACGACGCGGCGTGAGAAACGCAAAGGGGACCTCCTCGCACCAGCGTGCGTGGAGGTCCCCTCGGCCCGCCCGGCCGGTGGGCCGAACGAGTGAGCTCAGCCTGATCTAAACGGCAGGCCCCAGGTGTCAGGCGCCGATCGCGTGCAGACCGCCGTCGACGTGCACGATCTCGCCCGTCGTCTTCGGGAACCAGTCCGAGAGCAGCGCGACGATGCCCTTGCCCGCCGGCTCCGGGTCCTCGAGCTTCCACTCCAGCGGGGAGCGGTCGTCCCACACGGACGCCAGCTCGCTGAAGCCGGGGATCGACTTCGCGGCCATGGAACCGAGCGGACCGGCCGAGACCAGGTTGCAGCGGATGTTCTGCTTGCCGAGGTCGCGCGCCATGTAGCGGCTGGTGGCCTCCAGGGCGGCCTTGGCCGGGCCCATCCAGTCGTACTGCGGCCAGGCGAACTTCGCGTCGAAGGTGAGGCCGACGACGGAGCCGCCCTCGGTCATCAGCGGCAGCAGCGCCATCGTCAGCGACTTCAGCGAGAAGGCGGAGACGTGCATGGCCGTGGAGACGGACTCGAACGGCGTGTTCAGGAAGTTGCCGCCGAGCGCGTCCTGCGGCGCGAAGCCGATGGAGTGCACGACGCCGTCGAGCCGGTCGCCGAGCTGCTCACGGACCTGGCCCTCAAGGCGCGCGAGGTGCTCGTCGTTCGAGACGTCGAGCTCCAGGACCTTGACCTTGTCGGGCTGCGGCAGCTTCTTGGCGATGCGCTCGGTGAGCGTGGGACGCGGCCAGGCGGTGAGGATGATCTCCGCACCCTGCTCCTGGGCCAGCTTCGCGGCGTGAAAGGCGATGGAGGACTCCATCAGCACACCGGTGATGAGGATCTTCTTGCCCTCGAGGATTCCAGCCATGGTTCAGTGACCCATTCCCAGTCCGCCGTCAACCGGGATGACGGCTCCAGTGATGTACGCGGCGTCGTCGGAGGTCAGGAACTTCACCACTCCGGCGATCTCCTCGACCTGCGCGTACCGGCCGAGCGGCACCTGCGACACGATGCCCTTGCGCTGCTCGTCGGTGAGCGCCTGGGTCATGTCGGTGTCCACGAAACCGGGGGCGACGACGTTGAACGTGATGTTGCGCGATCCGAGCTCACGGGCGAGCGAGCGCGCGAAACCGACCAGGCCCGCCTTCGAGGCGGCGTAGTTCGCCTGCCCCGCCGAGCCGAGCAGGCCGACGACGGAGGAGATCAGCACGACGCGGCCCTTCTTGGCGCGCAGCATGCCGCGGTTGGCGCGCTTCACGACGCGGAAGGTGCCGGTGAGGTTGGTGTCGAGGACGGACGTGAAGTCCTCCTCGGACATGCGCATGAGGAGCTGGTCCTTGGTGACGCCCGCGTTGGCGACGAGGACCTCGACGTTGCCGTGCTTCTCCTCGATCTCCTTATAGGCGGCGTCCACCTGCTGGGAGTCCGTGATGTCACAGCGGACGCCGAGGGCGCCGGCGTCGACGAGCTCCTTGGGGGGCTCTCCGGAGCGATAGGTGAAGGCCACCTTGTCGCCCTGCTCCAGGTAGGCGCGGGCGATGGCGAGGCCGATGCCCCGGTTTCCCCCGGTGACGAGAACCGAGCGGCTCAACGGATCACCCTTTCGTTCGGCGGTCAGGTACGTCCTGAACCTATCCGGCTGCGGCACCGGGTGCCGAATCCGGGGGCGACAGGGCGAGGGGGTGCTGTCTGTGGGGTTCCCACAGACAGCACGTGTCGTGGTTCACTCACTCGCACCGTGCCATGACAGAAGGGGAAGCCGCCCATGGCCCACGAGATCGATCAGTCGTTCCTCGCACTGCCCCTGAGGGCACTCGCCGACGCCGCCCTCGCGCGCGCACGCGCGTTGGGGGCGGAGCACGCGGACTTCCGTCTGGAGCGGGTTCGGGGTGCGTCGGTGCGGCTGCGGGACGCCAGGCCTTCGGGGGCGTCCGACAGCACCGACCTGGGATATGCCGTGCGCGTCGTACATGGTGGTACCTGGGGGTTCGCCTCCGGTGTCGACTTGACGATGGACGCGGCGGCGCGCGTCGCCTCGCAGGCCGTGGCGATGGCGAAGCTGAGCGCGCAGGTGATCAAGGCGGCAGGGTCGGACGAGCGCGTCGAGCTGGCGGACGAGCCGGTCCACTCGGACAGGACCTGGGTCTCCTCGTACGAGATCGATCCCTTCACCGTGCCGGAGCAGGAGCGGGCCGGGCTGCTCGCCGACTGGAGCGCGCGGCTGCTCTCGGCGGACGGGGTGTCCCACGTGGACGCCTCGCTGTACTGCGTCCACGAGAACAAGTTCTACGCGGACACGGCGGGGACCGTCACGACCCAGCAGCGCGTGCGGCTGCACCCGGAGCTGACCGCGGTCGCCGTGGACGACTCCAGCGGCGAGTTCGACTCCATGCGCACGATCGCGCCGCCGGTGGGGCGCGGCTGGGAGTACCTCACCGGGACCGGCTGGGACTGGGACCGGGAGCTCGCCGAGATCCCCGAGCTGCTCGCCGAGAAGATGCGCGCGCCGAGCGTCAAGGCGGGCGCGTACGACCTGGTCGTGGACCCGTCCAACCTCTGGCTGACCATCCACGAGTCGATCGGGCACGCCACCGAGCTGGACCGCGCGCTCGGTTACGAGGCGGCGTACGCGGGCACCTCCTTCGCCACCTTCGACCAGCTCGGGAAGCTCAAGTACGGCTCCGAGATCATGAACGTGACCGGTGACAGGACGGCCGAGCACGGGCTCGCCACCATCGGGTACGACGACGAGGGCGTGGCCGGGCAGTCCTGGGACCTGGTGAAGGACGGCACCCTCGCCGGCTATCAACTCGACCGGCGCATCGCCAAGTTGACCGGCTTCGAGCGCTCCAACGGCTGCGCGTACGCGGACTCCCCCGAGCACGTCCCCGTCCAGCGGATGGCGAACGTGTCGCTGCAGCCGGATCCGGGCGGGCTCGCGACGGAGGACCTGATCGCGGGCGTCGACCGGGGGCTGTACCTCGTGGGCGACCGGTCGTGGTCCATCGACATGCAGCGCTACAACTTCCAGTTCACGGCGCAGCGCGCGTACGCGATCCGGGGCGGGCGGCTCGCCGGGCAGGTGCGGGACTTCGCGTACCAGGCGACGACGACCGACTTCTGGGGCTCCATGGCGGCGGTCGGCGGCCCGCAGACGTATGTCCTCGGCGGCGCCTTCAACTGCGGAAAGGCCCAGCCGGGGCAGGTCGCGTCCGTCTCGCACGGCTGCCCCTCGGCCCTCTTCAAGGGCGTCAACATTCTGAACACGACGCAGGAGGCCGGTCGATGAGCCCGCGTGCCAGCAAGCCGTACGAGATCGTCGAGCGGGCCCTCGAACTGTCGCGGGCCGACAGCTGTGTGGTCATCGCCGACGAGACGTCCACCGCCAATCTGCGCTGGGCGGGCAACGCGCTCACCACGAACGGTGTCACGCGCGGGCGCACCCTGACCGTCATCGCGACGGTCGACGGCAAGGAGGGCACGGCGACCGGCGTCGTCTCCCGGTCGGCCGTGACCGCGGGCGACCTGGAGCCGCTGGTGCGCGCCGCCGAGGAGGCCGCCGCCAAGGCGGGTCCCGCCGAGGACGCGCAGCCGCTGATCGGCGACGTGGCGCACTCCCCCGACTTCACGGACGCGCCCGCCGAGACCTCGTCCGCCGTCTTCGCCGACTTCGCGCCGGCGCTCGGCGAGGCGTTCGCGCGGGCCAGGGCGGGCGGCCGCGAGCTGTACGGGTTCGCCAACCACGAGCTGACCAGCAGCTACCTCGGTACGTCGGCGGGGCTGCGGCTGCGCCACGACCAGCCCAACGGGACCCTTGAGCTGAACGCCAAGTCGCACGGGCGCACCCGGTCCGCGTGGGCGGGGAGGTCGACGCGGGACTTCAAGGACGTCGACCCGGGGGCGATGGACGCCGAGCTCGCCACCCGGCTCGGCTGGGCCCAGCGGCGTATCGACCTGCCCGCCGGACGCTACGAGACGCTGCTGCCGCCGACCGCCGTGGCGGACCTGCTGATCTACCAGATGTGGTCGTCGGGGGCGCGGGACGCGACCGAGGGCCGCACCGTGTTCTCCAAGCCGGGCGGCGGGACGCGGGTGGGCGAGCGGCTCAGCGAGCTGCCGCTGACCTTGCGCAGCGATCCGCACGAGCCGGGGCTCGAATCCGCTCCGTTCGTCCTCGCGCACGCCTCCAGCGACGCCTCGTCGGTGTTCGACAACGGGCTTCCGGTCGGCGCCACGGACTGGATCCGTGCCGGGGAGCTGAGGCGCCTCACGACGACCCGGCACAGCGCGGCGCTCACCGGGCACCCCGTCGCCCCCGCGATCGACAACCTGATCCTCGACGGCGGCGGCGAGAAGCCCCTGGACGAGATGGTCGCGGGCACCGGGCGCGGGCTGCTGCTCACCTGCCTCTGGTACATCCGCGAGGTCGACCCGGCGACGCTGCTGCTCACCGGGCTCACCCGGGACGGCGTGTACCTCGTGGAGAACGGCGAGGTCGTGGGCGAGGTGAACAACTTCCGGTTCAACGAGTCGCCGGTCGGCCTGCTCGGCCGGGCCACGGAGGCCGGGCGGACGGAAAAGACGCTGCCCAGGGAGTGGGGCGACTGGTTCACTAAGGCGGCGATGCCCGCGCTGCGGGTGCCGGACTTCAATATGAGCTCGGTCAGCCAGGGCGTCTGACGCCCATAGACTGGCAGGGTTCCAGCAGACCCGTTCAAGGAGAACCAGAACCGTGACCGACATCGTCGACGAGCTGAAGTGGCGTGGCCTGTGGGCCCAGTCCACTGACGAGGACGCACTGCGCAAGGCGCTCGCGGACGGTCCGGTCACGTTCTATTGCGGCTTCGACCCGACCGCGGCCTCCCTGCACGTCGGACACCTGGTGCAGGTCCTCACCATGCGCCGGCTCCAGCAGGCGGGCCTGCGCCCGCTCGCCCTGGTCGGCGGCGCCACGGGCCAGATCGGCGACCCGCGCCCGACGGCGGAGCGCACGCTGAACGATCCGGAGACGATCGCTCTCTGGGTCTCCCGGCTGCGCTCGCAGATCGAGCCGTTCCTCGACTTCGAGGGCGAGAACGCGGCGACGATGGTGAACAACCTGGACTGGACCGCCGGGATGTCCGCGATCGAGTTCCTGCGTGACATCGGCAAGCACTTCCGGGTCAACAAGATGCTGACCAAGGACTCCGTGGCCCGCCGCCTGGAGTCCCAAGAGGGCATCAGCTACACGGAGTTCAGCTACCAGCTGCTGCAGGGCATGGACTTCCTGGAGCTGTACCGCCGCTACGGCTGCACGCTCCAGCAGGGCGGCTCCGACCAGTGGGGCAACCTCACGGCCGGGCTCGACCTGATCCACCGCCTGGAGCCGGACGCGGTGGCGCACTGCGTGGCGACGCCGCTGATGGTGAAGGCCGACGGCACCAAGTTCGGCAAGACCGAGGGCGGCGCCGTCTGGCTCGACCCGGAGATGACGACGCCGTACGCGTTCTACCAGTTCTGGCTGAACGTGGACGACCGCGACATCTCGACGTACATGCGGATCCTGTCCTTCAAGTCCCGTGCGGAGCTGGAGGAGTTGGAGCAGCTGACGGAGGAGCGGCCGCAGGCCCGTGCCGCGCAGCGTGCCCTTGCCGAGGAGCTGACGACGCTGGTGCACGGCGCCGATCAGACGGCCGCCGTGATCTCCGCGTCGAAGGCGCTGTTCGGTCAGGGCGACGGGAACCTGGCGGACCTGGACGAGGCGACGCTCGCCGCGGCGCTCTCCGAGCTGCCGAAGGCCGAGGTCGCCGAGCTCGGCCCGGTCGTCGACCTGTTCGCCGAGGTCGGCCTCGTCGCCAGCAAGTCGGCCGCGCGCCGCACCGTGAAGGAGGGCGGCGCGTACGTGAACAACGTCAAGGTCGCCGCCGAGGACTTCGTGCCGGGGGCGGACGAGCTGCTGCACGGGCGGTGGCTGGTGCTGCGGCGCGGCAAGAAGAACCTTGCGGCCGTGGAGGTCAAGGGCGCGTAGGGCCCCTGCCCCGTACCCGGAAGGCCCGGCCCGCCACTCAGGCGGCGCCCGGGCCTTCAGCCGTTTCCGGGCCCTGCTCGCGTTGCTACGCCTTGCTCTTGTTCCCGCGCAGCGCCACCCACACCCGGTCGCCCACGCCGACCACCACCACCGCACCGATCAGCTGCAGCACATGGCGGATCCAGTCGATGCCCCGGGTGTCGTTGACACCCATGCCCGTGGCCGCCCAGTTGCCCAGGACGCTGCCGATGATGCCGAAGACCACCGTCAGCCACAGCGGGATCTGCTGTTTGCCGGGCAGGATCGCCTTTGCGATCAGGCCGAGCACCAAGCCCACGATGATCGCCCACAACCAGCTCATGTCGTCGCCTCCTCGCGCGGTGCGGGACGCCGAGCGGCTGCCCGCGCGATCAGTTTCACCGCGTACGCCATACGGCGCATGTCGGACAGCTCCGTACGTGGTATGGCGCAGTCCGCTTTCCCAGGTCGGGCCCGCCCCGGTCTCGTAGCCGACGCATCCCCGGCGTACCGTGGACGCAGTCCGGTCCGGGGAGTGTCCGGCGAGTTGGCGGGTGGTGGAGTGTGATGCGGAAGCGCAAGGACAGCGGCGGGGCAGAGGTCTTCCGGATCACGGGCGCCCGGCAGGGGCTCGCCGACGATGTCCGCGGCCGGCAGCGCCGGTACATCATCTCGATGTCCGTCCGCACCGTTTCCGTGATCCTCACCGCAGTGCTGTGGAACGTGGAGCGGCACGTCGCCATCGTGACGCTGGTGCTCGGCGTACTCCTCCCCTACGTCGCCGTGGTCTTCGCCAACGCGGGCCGGGAGAACGCCCCCTCGCTTCCGTCGACCTTCGTGCCCGCGCCCTCGCGCCCCATGATCTCGCCGGTGCCGGCCGCCGATCCCACGGAATCCGCCCCCGAGGACCGGGCCTGAGCGAGGTCCGATCCCGGCGCACAACCGGTCGACAAAGCTCAAGAAAAGCTCAGATCAATCATGTAGTTCCGGTGCCGGGCGGCGGGTGCCCCGTGACATACTGCGTGAGCGCTCCGCATCCCCCGTCGGAGCGACGGACCGACGCCGGGCAGCTCCCCCCGTGGCTGCTCGGCGTCGCCATTTCCGAGGCGTTTAAGGTTGACGCGTGAACCTCGCGAACCTCTCCGGACCGTCGCCCGAAACTCCCCAGTGCTCGGCCAAGGGCTGTCGCTCCGACGCGGTGTGGGTGCTCGCGTGGAACAACCCGAAGCTGCACACTCCGGAGCGCCGCAAGACGTGGCTGGCGTGCGACGAGCACCGCGAGCACCTGGCCAAGTTCCTCGGCGTACGCGGGTTCCTGAAGGACGTCGTGGCGCTGGCGGAGTGGGACGCCTCCGGGGCCGGGTCCGGAGCCGGGACCGAAGGCTGAGGCCTCAGCCGCCGATCGCCGACATCGGGCGGTCCGGCTGCAGGAACGACGGGTCGTCGAGACCCGAGCCCGCCTTCTTGCCCCACATGGCGCGCTTCCATATGGCGGCCAGTTCCTCGTCCGGCATGTCGGAGCGCAGGGCCGCCCGCAGGTCCGTCTCCTCCGTGGCGAACAGGCAGGTGCGGACCTGGCCGTCCGCCGTGAGCCGCGTGCGGTCGCAGGCCGAGCAGAACGGGCGGGTCACCGAGGCGATGACGCCGACGCGGTGCGGTCCCCCGTCGACCACCCAGCGCTCGGCCGGGGCGGAACCCCGCTCCTCGGACCCCTCCTCGGTGAGCTCGAAGCGCGTACGCAGCGAGGCCAGGATGTCGCCCGCGGTGATCATGCCCTCGCGCTTCCAGCCGTGCTGGGCGTCGAGCGGCATCTGCTCGATGAAGCGCAGCTCGTAGTCGTGCGCGACCGCCCAGGCGAGGAGGTCCGGGGCCTCGTCCTCGTTCAGCCCCGGCATCAGGACCGAGTTGACCTTCACCGGGGTCAGGCCCGCGTCGCGCGCCGCTTCGAGGCCCTCGATGACGTCCTTGTGCCGGTTGCGGCGGGTCAGGGTCTTGAAGACATCGGGGCGGAGCGTGTCCAGCGAGACGTTGACCCGGTCGAGGCCCGCCTCCTTGAGCGCCTGCGCCGTGCGCTTCAGCCCGATCCCGTTCGTCGTCAGGGACATCTTCGGGCGCTGCTCCAGGGCCGCGACCTGCTCGACGATGCCGACCAGACCGGGGCGGAGCAGGGGCTCGCCGCCGGTGAAGCGGACGTCGGTGATGCCGAGGTCGGTGACCGCGATGCGGACGAGACGGACGATCTCGTCGTCGGTCAGCAGATCCGGCTTGGCCAGCCACTGCAGGCCCTCCTCGGGCATGCAGTACGTACACCGCAGATTGCACCGGTCGGTCAGCGAGACCCGCAGGTCGGTTGCCACTCGGCCGTATGTGTCGATGAGCACGTGGGCCCCCTCCCTCGGCGTGTTCTTACCTACTGATCCCGAGCCTACGTGACGGGTATGACAGCGGCAGGCCTGCGAACCAACGAGTGTGCCGTGCCCCGCCTCGTAGGGATCTACGACGCGGGGCACGGCACACAGGAGACAGAGCTGGTCAGTGGGCTCCGGTGCCCGTCAGGGAGCGGACCTCGAGCTCGGCGTACTTGCCCTTGTCGGCCTTCTCCTTGGCGACGTAGGTGCCGATGATGCCCAGCAGGAAGCCGACCGGGATCGAGATGATGCCGGGGTTCTCCAGCGGGAACCAGTGGAAGTCGACGCCCTTGAACATGGAGGTCTTCGGGTTGCCCGAGACGACGGGCGAGAAGAGGACCAGGAAGACCGCCGTGAACAGGCCGCCGTAGATCGACCACAGCGCGCCGTTGGTGTTGAACCGCTTCCAGAAGAGCGAGTACAGGATCGTCGGCAGGTTCGCGGAGGCCGCGACCGCGAAGGCCAGGGCGACCAGGCCCGCCACGTTCAGGTCGCGGGCGAGGGCGCCGAGCGCGATCGAGACGATGCCGATGAAGACGGTGGCCCAGCGGGCCGCCTTCATCTCCTGCTTCTCGGAGGCCTGTCCCTTCTTGATGACGTTCGCGTAGATGTCGTGCGCGAACGAGGAGGACGAGGCGAGGGTGAGGCCCGCGACGACCGCGAGGATCGTGGCGAAGGCGACCGCCGAGATCGAGGCGAGCAGGATCGCGCCCCAACTGGAGTCGACGCCGCCCAGATGGAGCGCCAGCAGGGGTGCCGCCGTGTTGCCCGCCGGGTTGGAGGCGATGATCTCGTCCGGCTTGATCAGCGCGGCGGCGCCGAAGCCGAGCGCGATCGTCATCAGGTAGAAGGCGCCGATGATGCCGATGGCCCAGTTGACCGACTTACGGGCGGCCTTGGCGGTCGGCACCGTGTAGAAGCGGATCAGGATGTGCGGCAGACCCGCCGTGCCGAGCACGAGCGCGATGCCGAGCGAGATGAAGTCGATCTTCGACGTGGCCGTGAGGCCGTACTTCAGGCCCGGCTCCAGGAACGCGGAGCCCTTGCCGCTGTTCTCGGCCGCCGTGCCCAGCAGGTCCGAGATGTTGAAGTCGAACTTCAGCAGGACCAGGAAGGTCAGCAGGATGGTGCCGGCGATCAGCAGGACGGCCTTGACCATCTGCACCCAGGTGGTGCCCTTCATGCCGCCGATGGTGACGTACACGATCATCAGGACGCCGACGAGCGCGACGATGCCGACCTTGCCCGCGTCCGTGGTGATGCCGAGCAGCAGCGAGACGAGGACGCCCGCGCCCGCCATCTGCGCCAGGAGGTAGAAGATCGAGACGACGATCGTCGAGGTGCCGGCCGCCGTGCGCACCGGGCGCTGGCGCATCCGGTAGGCGAGCACGTCACCCATCGTGTAGCGCCCGGAGTTGCGCAGCGGTTCGGCGACCAGGAGCAGCGCGACGAGCCAGGCGACCAGGAAGCCGATCGAGTAGAGGAAGCCGTCGTAGCCGAAGAGGGCGATGGCGCCCGCGATGCCGAGGAACGACGCGGCGGACATGTAGTCGCCGGATACCGCGAGGCCGTTCTGGAAGCCGGTGAACTGGCGGCCGCCCGCGTAGAAGTCCGCGGCGTCCTTGGTCTGTCGGCCCGCCCAGACGGTGATGACGAGGGTCGCGAGGACGAACACCGCGAACAGGCTGATGATCAGCGGCCGGTGCTCGCTGGCCTCGCCCGCGGCCAGGGGGAACTGTGACATGACGGGGCTCACGCGCCGCCCTCCAGACGGGTCTTGATGGCCTCGGCCTTGGGGTCGAGCTTGGCGGCGGCGTGCCGCGAGTACCACCAGGCGATGAGGAACGTGGTCAGGAACTGGGCGAGCCCGAGGATGAGGGCGACATTGATGTTGCCGAAGACCTTGGTGCCCATGAAGTCGCCCGCGTAGCTCGACAGCAGCACGTACACGAGGTACCAGGCGATGAAGGCGAAGGTCAGCGGGAAGGCGAACGAGCGGTGCGCCTGGCGCAGTTCACCGAACTCCGCGCCCTCCTGCACCTCGATGAACTTCTCGGTGGAGGGCAGTGCGGGCCCGTCGTGCGGGCTGCCCTGCTGCGGTGGTGGTGCGTCGGTGGCCACGGACTCTCCTCGCGGTGGGGGTGCTGTCTCTCAAACCTCATCGTGATCTGGATCACGCGGGCCGGGTCGCGATGGTAGAGCTCCCCGACCTCCTGCACAACGGCACGGGAGCACGGTCGGCGCGGTTCAACTCACCTGGTTTCTTTCGGAACTTCTTTCGGAACTCGTTGATGACCTGCGGCGACCAGAGATACGTTCACACCGCACCACGCGTCATGTACCTGCCCGATACCCACTCGTGTACCGGGCATTTCCATAAACGACGGATGATGTGGAGACCCCATGGCTCATCTGCCTTCCAGACGCCTGCCCGCCAGACGCCTGTCGTCCCGGCGCCGCCTGGCCCTGGCCCTGCCGGTCGGTATCGCACTGACGGCCTCCTTCGGCTTCCTGCCGTCCGCGGCAGCGACCCCCGTCGCCGACTCGCCCTCGGTGACGGCCAGTTCGGAATCCTCACTCGCTTACGTGGTGAACACGCGCGGCTCCGATGCCCGCACGATCTCCTCGGTGAGCAAGGCGATATCCGCGGCGGACGGCTCCATCGTCGCGACGTACGCGAAGATCGGCGTCTTCGTCGTGCAGTCCGCGAACCCCGACTTCGGCAAGCAGATACGCGCGGCGAAGGGGGTGGCCACGGCGGGCGCGACCCGCACCGCGCCACTCAGCCTGGCCGGCACCACCGAAGAGGGCGCCGTCCAGAAGCTGTCGAAGGCGGACGCCAAGTCCGTTGCCGCGCAGGCGAGTTCCGCCCAGGAGCCGCTCGAGGCCGACCAGTGGGACCTGCGGGCGATGGGCGCCGACAAGGCCGCGAAGATCAACCCGGGCAGCAAGAAGGTCACCGTCGGCGTCATCGACACCGGCGTGGACGACACCCACCCCGACCTCGCCCCGAACTTCTCCGCGTCGCAGTCCGCGAACTGTGTCGGCGGCAAGGCGGACACCTCGCCGGGTGCCTGGCGGCCCGCGAACCCGGATCACTACCACGGCACGCACGTCGCCGGTGAGATCGCCGCCGCGCGCAACGGGATCGGCGTCGCCGGTGTCGCGCCGGGCGTGAAGGTCGCGGGCATCAAGGTGGCCGACCCGGTCAGCGAGCTGTTCTACCCGGAGAGCGTGGTCTGCGCCTTCGTGTTCGCCGCCGACCACGGGATCGAGGTGACCAACAACAGCTACTACGTGGACCCGTGGCTCTACAACTGCATGGACGACCCCGACCAGCGGGCCATCGTCGACGCGGTCAACCGGGCCCAGCTGTACGCCCAGAAGAAGGGCACCCTGAACCTGGCGTCGGCGGGCAACTCCAACCACGACCTCGACTCCGACGCGATCGTGGACGACTCGAGCCCCGACGACTCGACGCCGGTGAACCGCACGATCGACCCGCACACCTGCTTCGACATCCCGACGCAGCTGCCGGGTGTCGTCACGGTGAGCGCGACGGGCGTGACCAAGGCCAAGTCGTACTACTCGACGTACGGCAACGGTGTCATCGACATCGCGGCGCCGGGCGGCGACAAGTACAAGAAGCCGGCCGACACCCCGTCGAAGGACGGTCGCATCCTGTCCACGCTGCCGGGCAACCAGTACGGCTGGCTGCAGGGCACGTCGATGGCCTCGCCGCACGCCGCGGGCGTCGCCGCGCTCCTCAAGTCGACGCACCCGAAGGCCACTCCGGCACAGCTGCAGTCCCTGATGAAAGCGCAGGCCGACAAGGAGCCGTGCCCGACCGCGTACGACGGGGACGGCGACGGCACGGTCGACGCGGTCTGCGAGGGCCCCGAGCGACGCAACGGCTTCTACGGATACGGGATCGTCGACGCGCTGAAGGCCGTCAAGTGACCCACGCCGTACGAAACATGTGAGGCGGACAGGGGCCGGGTGGCGCACGCCACCCGGCCCCTGCGTGTGCCGCCCGTGTGCCGGGCCAAGTGCTGCGCGATAGTGCGGACATGACACATGCGCCCCATGCACCGGTCGACACCCGGGCCGCGTGGGCGGCGCTCGGCGGCGACCCCGCCCTGCTCGCCCGCGTTTCGTACCGCACGCGCGCGGGTGCGCTGCCCGCCCGCCTCCCCGTCGTCGACCTGGCCAGGTCCTGCGTCGGCTGCTGCTCCCTCGCCGCCGCCGAACTGGCCGCCACGCGCGCGAGGCACTCCCTCGGCGCCATACGGGTGCGCGTCGACGACGGCGCGGTGGCCACCGCGTTCACCAGCGAGCGGCATCTGCTGATCGAGGGGCGCGCGCCGGTCAACTTCGCTCCGCTGTCGCGCTTCTGGCATGCGCGGGACGGCTGGCTGCGCACCCACGCCAACTATCCGCACCACCGGGCGCGGCTGTGCGCGGCCCTCGGGGTCGGCGCGGACGCGACCGTGGACGAGGTGGCGGCGCTGCTCGCGGAGCGCTCCGCGTTCGAGGTCGAGGAGACGGTCCACGCGGCCGGTGGCCTGGCCGTCGCGCTGCGCACGCCCGAGGAGTGGGCGGCGCATCCGCAGGGCGCACAGGTGGCGGCCCAGCCGCTCCTGACGCTCGACCGGGTCGACGCGGCGCCGCCCCGGACGCTGTCGCGCGGGGTGCTCTCGCCCGCGGCCGGGATCCGGGTCCTCGATCTCACCCGCGTCATCGCGGGCCCTGTCGCCACGCGCACCCTCGCGCTGCTCGGCGCGGACGTGCTGCGGGTGGACGCGCCGCAGCTGCCCGAGTCGCCGGACGCGCACGCCGACACGGGTTTCGGGAAACGCTCGACCCGGCTCGACCTGACGGACGCGGCGGACCGGCGCACGTTCGACGAACTGCTCGCGGGCGCGGACGTGGTGATCACGGGGTACCGGCCGGGCGCGCTCGACCGGTTCGGGCTCGCTCCCGAGGCGCTCGCCGAACGGCGGCCGGGGCTCGTGGTGGCGGCGCTGTCGGCCTGGGGCGGGTACGGGCCGTGGAGCGGGCGGCGCGGCTTCGACAGCCTCGTCCAGGTGGCGTCGGGCATCGCGGCGACCGAGGGCTCCCCCGAGCGCCCCGGGACGCTGCCCGCGCAGGCGCTCGACCACGGTACGGGCTATCTGCTCGCGGCGGCGGTGCTGCGCGCGCTCACCGAACAGACGGCGCGGGGCGGTACGCGGGTGGTACGGCTCGCGCTCGCGCAGACGGCGGCCTGGCTCGTGCAAGGGGCGCGCCCGAGAGGGTACGGCGAGCGCGCGCAGCCGTACGAGGCGGACGATCCGGCCGCCTGGCTGACCGAGGCGGACAGCCCGATCGGGCGCCTGCGGCACGCCCTGCCACCTCTGTCGTTCGACGGCGGACCGGCGAACTGGTCCCGCCCTCCGGGGGGTTGGGGCACGGACGAGGCCGGGTGGCTGCCGGCGGGGTGAACCGCGGGACCGCGAAATCGCGTCCTACGTAGTCGTGAACCAACGCAGCACAGCACCGGACCCGGCCGCACATGGTCCGGATTCGCATGCCCCACTTGTTGGTCTGCGCTTGCCGGGATCCGTGCCGCCTGGTGAAGATCCAGTGGTGAGTTCCATACCGCCGCCCACAGAGGCTCCCGTTTCCGTCGGGGCCGAAGTCTCCCTGCGCAGACCCGGCGCGGGGCGCGCCGTCGCCGTGCTCGTACTCGTGGCCGTGGCCGCGCTGATCCCGCTGCTGGGGCCGCGCGCCGCGCTCGACGGCACCGGTGAGGCCTCGGCGCCCGGCGTCGGCGTGATCGCGCTCCTGCGCACGGTCCTGTTCGCGGCGTTGTGCGTCCAGATGGGCGAGGTGTTCGCCGGGTTCCTCGCGCGCAGGGTGGACCCGTCGAGGGAGGCGCCCCGCACCTGGTCGGCGTACGCGCCGTGGGCCGGGTTCGCGGCCGCGCTCGGGCTCGCCTCCGTGGTGGCCTCCGGGAACCTGATCCCGCACAGCGTTGCCGCCCTGGACATCGGTGGCCTGGGCGGGACACGTGACGGCACGCTCGCACTCGTGGAGGTCAACGGCTTTCTGCTCGCGGGCCTGTGCGCCCGCTGGCGGCGTCCTACGACGGCGCTGCTCCCGCTGGCCGCCGTGGCCGTGGCGGAGGCGCTGCGGGCGCACCCGGCGGCCGAGGACGGCGCACTGCTCGGTTCGGGTCTCACCCTGGTCCATCTGACCTGCGCCGCCCTGTGGGTGGGCGGGCTGCTGTACGTGCTGCGCACGCGGCACGCCTGGCGCACGAGCGCGCCCGAGGCGGGCACGGCGCTTCTCGGCCTCTACGCGCGCGTGGCCGCGGTGCTGCTCGCGGTCATCACCGCGACGGGCGTGTGCAGCACCCTGCGCCGGATGCCCCCGAGCACGGTCCTCGATCAGCTGACGACGACGGCCTACGGGCGCGTGCTGCTCGCGAAGGTGCTGCTCGTCGCCGTCGTCGCGGGCCTCGCTCTGGTGGCGCGGCTGCGCCTGCGCCGCGCCCCGGACCGTGACGACGCCTACGTACCCGCGCGTGCGGAGGTCGTGATCCTGGCGGTCGTGGTGGCGGTGTCGGCGACGCTGACGGCGCTGCCGGTACCGATCCGCTGGTGAGCGCGCGCCTCCGTAGAGGCTGCTCCGTAGAGGCGACTAAGAGGAACCCTAGTTGGTGACCATCACCTTGAGGGCGACGCGCTCGTCCATCGCCTTGTAGCCACCGGGCACGCCCTCGATGTCGACCGTCATGTCGAAGACGGGCGACGGGTCGATGGTCCCGTCCAGGACATCGGGCAGCAGTTCGGGGATGTAGGTGCGGACGGGGGCGACGCCGCCGCGCAGCGCGATGTTGTGGTCGAACATGACGCGCAGGTCGACTCCGCTGCCGCTGCCGTGCGGGACGCCGACGAAGCCGATGGCGCCGCCGTCGCGGGTGATGTTCACGGCGGTGTTCATGGACTGCTCGGTGCCGACCGCCTCGATCACGGCGTGCGCGCCCTGGCCGCCGGTGAGTTCGCGGACCGCCGCGACCGCCGCCTCGCCGCGCTCCGCGACGACGTCCGTGGCACCGAAGCTCCGTGCGATGTCCGTACGCACCTGATGGCGGCCGAGCGCGATGATCCGCTCGGCGCCGAGCCGGTGGGCCGCGAGGACTCCGCACAGGCCCACGGCGCCGTCCCCGACGACGGCGACGGTGGCGCCCTTGCGCACACCCGCGCCGAGCGCCGCGTGGTGGCCGGTGCCCAGCACGTCGGACAGCGTCAGGAGGGCGGACAGCAGGCGCTCGTCCGAGGCGGCGTCGGCGGGCAGCGCGACGAGCGTGCCGTCGGCGTACGGGACGCGCACGGCCTCGCCCTGGCCTCCGTCGTGGCCGACCGCGCCCCAGAAACCGCCGTGCTCGCACGACGTGGTCAGGCCCTCGCGGCAGTAGTCGCACACCCCGTCCGACCACATGAAGGGCGCGACGACCAGGTCTCCGCGCTTGAAGACGGACACCTCGGAGCCGGTCTCCTCGACGATGCCGAGGAACTCGTGCCCGATGCGCTGCCCGGCCTGCCGCGCGGCCTCGCCCCGGTAGGCCCAGAGGTCGCTGCCGCAGATGCAGGCGCGCAGGACACGCACCACGGCGTCCGTGGGCCGCACGACGGCGGCGTCGGGAACGTCCTCCACGCGCATGTCGTACGGGGCATGGATGGTGGTGGCGCGCATGGGGGTGTTCCTTCGTGCGGGACCTGCCGTCGACGCAGGTCAGTGAGCGGTGCGCCGGGTCGCGGCGCGCCTTTCACGGTACGCCTGCGACGGCACGGCCCGCTCCCCGAGCACCCCGCGCGCGAGCAGGTACTGCGCCGCTACGTAAGTGCCCATGACCCAGAAGTCGGGGCGCGGCAGGGCGGGCCAGTCGGCGACACCCATGGCGATGAGCGAGTCCGAGAGAAGGAACAGCGCGCCGCCGATGCCCGCCGCCGTCCCGAGCCGTGAGGACGCGAACGCCATGCAGGTCAGCAGCACGCTGTACGCGGCGACGGGCCCGCGCATGTCCGCCGGCAGATCCGGCCACAGGGAGGCCACCGTCACGACGAGCGCGACGCCGTACGCGGCCCCGAGCAGCGCACTACGCGCGCGTGCCGTCCCGTGCCGCTTGAAGAGCACCAAGTAGCAGACGTGCCCGACGGCGAAGGCGCCCATCCCGGCGAGGAACACGGTGTCCTGGTCGAACAGCAGCAGCACGTCGCCGCACCACCCCAGCAGCAGGGCGGCGCACAGCAGCCGGGGGCCGCGGCACGCGATCACGTAGGCCGCGAGCAGCGGCATGAGCAGGGGCTTGAGGACGATGTGCGCGCCTTCCGCGCCCACGAGCAGCGCGACGAGGTCGGCGGCGCACACCCCGAGGAACGCGGCGCGCCACATCGGTGCGGCAGGCCTCACGCGGCGCCCTCGGTGACCTTCTCCGGGGCGTTCGGCACGCCGACGGGCTCCGGCTGCCACCCCGGCCCCCGGAAGACCCTCCCGGCCCGCTCGCGCCAACTGGCGGCCGCCCGCAGGTCCTTGGCGATGGCCGCGTACTCGTGGGTGGCGACGCGCAGCGGGTTGTAGGTGCTGATGTTCTTGGTGAGCCCGAACTCGGGACGCTCGACCTCCGCCACCCACGAGCCGAAGAGGCGGTCCCAGAGGATGAGGATCCCGCCGAAGTTCCGGTCCAGGTAGCCGCCTTGGGAGGCGTGGTGGACGCGGTGGTGGGAGGGCGTGTTGAAGACGAACTCGAAGGGCCGCCACATCTTGTCGATGCGCTCGGTGTGGATCCAGAACTGGTACACGAGGTTGACCGACGAGCAGAACGCGAGCGCCGCCGGGTGCACGCCGAGCGCGATGAGCGGCAGGTAGAACGGCCACACGGTCAGGCTCGTCCAGGGCTGTCGCAGCGCCGTGGTCAGGTTGAACCTGCGGCTGGAGTGGTGCACCACGTGGCACGCCCACAGGATGCGGATCACGTGGTGCCCGCGGTGCGACCAGTAGTAGAAGAAGTCCTGGCCGAGCAGCATCAGCGGGATCGTCCACCACAGGACGGGCACGCGCAGCGGCGTCAGTTCGTAGACCGCCGTGTAGATCGCGACGATCGGGAGCTTCCACAGGAGGTCGAAGACCAGGCTTCCGAGCCCCATGGTGACGCTGGTCGCCGCGTCCTTGGTCTCGTAGCCGGCGGCCTCGTCGTCGGGGTGGATCCGGACGCTGATGATCTCCACGATCGTGAGCAGCACGAAGGCGGGGATCGACCACAGCACGGCATCGGGCAGGTTCGGGGACGGCATGCGTGCACCGTAAGGTCCCTGACCTGCCTCCGGCTATAGCTGGTTACTGACAAGTATTACCCGCGGTACGGGTCAGACTCCGGCGGCACCCAACAAAGATCCCGCCGCGTACGTGACGGCCATCGCGAGCGCTCCCCCGCCCACGTTGCGCCACACCGCGGGCCGCACCGCCGCGCTGCCCATCCGGGCGCTTACGTAACCGGTGAAGGCGAGCGCGACGAGGACGGAGCAGACCGTGACGGGCAGCCGCCACGCGGAGGGCGGCAGGACGATGGCGAGCAGTGGCAGCAGCGCGCCCACCGTGAAGGCGAGAAAGCTGGCCCAGGCGGCGTGCCACGGGTTGGTGAGGTCGTCGGGGTCGATGCCGAGTTCCACGCGCGCGTGGGCGCGCAGCGCGTCCCGTTCGGTGAGCTGCTCGGCGGCCTCGCGGGCCACCTCCCGGCTGAGCCCGCGCTCCTCCAACAGGTCGGTGAGCTCCTCCAGTTCAGCGTCCGGCTGCTCGGTCAGCTCGCGCTTCTCCATGGCGATGGCGGCCTTCTCGGAGTCGCGCTGCGTGGACACGGAGACGTACTCGCCCGCGGCCATGGACATCGATCCGGCGAGCAGCCCGGCGAGCCCGGCCGTGAGCAACGTGGAGCGGTCGTCGGTGGCTCCCGCGACGCCGACGACGAGTCCCGCGGTGGAGACCACGCCGTCGTTGGCGCCGAGCACGGCGGCGCGCAGCCAGTTGAGCCGCGAGCCGAGCGCGCCGCCGTGGGACTCGTCATGGGTGGGTCGCGCTCCGGGTTCCGTCACGCGGCGAGCATGCCACCCGGCGCGTCACCACACGCGTACCGACGCCCCTGGCGCGAACACCGGGCTCGTCGCGTCCGCGGGCGGCTCCTTGAGCGGCTCGTCGATCTCCGCGACCGTGGGGCCCACGCGGGCCGCGATGGGGTCGAGGAGGCCGAGGTCGAACCCGTAGACGCGGGCCGCGTTGCCGCCGACCATCGCGACGATCTCGTCCTTCGGGAGCCCCGCGTAGGCGATGCGCAGGCCTTCGCGCGTGTACGGGTACGTGCCCTCGTCGTGCGGGTAGTCGCTGCCCCACATGATCTTGTCGAGGCCGATCCGGTCCCGCAGGGGCACTTCGTGGGGCCGCATGAAACTCGCGCCTACGTAGCAGTTTTCGCGCCACACAGTAGAGGGGCCCTTGCCCATCGAATCGGCGAGCCCGGCACCGAACTTGGCCTCAGCGGTCTTCGCCGTCGTACCTGTCGCCTTCGTCGCCGCCCTGACCAGGCGCGCGTGGTAGTAGTCCAGCATGTCCAGGACGCCAGGTATCCAGCCCGAGCCCTGCTCCGTGAGGACGAGCCTCAGATCGGGATGCTTGCGGAAGGCGCCACCGAAGACGAGGTGCCACAGGGCGCGGTGCGAGAACCACGTCGTCTCGACCATGAAGACCGCGCGTGCGGCCGGTTCCTCGCCGAGCGGCGGGGACGCCGAACCCGCGTGGTGGTTGACCGGGACGCCGAGCTCGGCGCAGGTCCGCCAGATCGGGTCGTACGTCGACGAGTACAGCTCCGGAAGGCCGGAACCCGGCGGCGTGCCGGGCAGCAACAGGCCGCCCTTCAGGCCCGCTTCGGCCGCCCAGCGGATCTCCTTGACGGCCTCGTCGACGTCGTTGAGGAGGATCTGGAAGACGCCCGCCCTGCGGCCCGGGGCGGCGGCGCAGAAGTCCGCCAGCCACCGGTTGTGGGCGCGCAGGCCCGCCCAGCGCTGCTCGAACTCCTCGCGGGTGGGAGCGGGCGCCATGAGCGAGGCGGACGGGAAGAACGGCGGGATGGTGTTGGGGAAGACGACCTCGGCGACGATGCCGTCCTGCTCCAGCTCCGCGAGGCGCCGCTCGGAGTTCCAGTTCCGGTCGGCGGTGTCGGCGAGCAGGTCCTCGTAGGGGTTCACGTACGAGGCCGCCCACGCGTCGAAGGCGTCGTGGTACCCGGCCGCCAAGTACGGCTTGTAGTCGAGGAGATCGGCGCCCGCGTGGCAGTCCGCCGAGATGACGGTGTACCTGTCCGCGGCAGGGTTCGCAGGGCTCATGGGGTCACCCCGATGTGCGGGAAGTCGTGCTCGGTCAGCCAGTGCCTGCCCACCTCGCGCGAGCGCGCCCAGGACGCCTCCACGGCGCTCTGGTCGGCGTCCTGGCCGAGGTCGGCCGGGGTCGGGCCGATGCGGGCCGCGAGCGGCGCCAGCCTGGCGGTGTCGAAGCCGAACACCTCGGCGGCGGACAGGCCGAGCATCCGCCGGGTCTCGGAGACCGGGATGTCGTGGAAGGTCTTCCTCAGCCACGTGCCCGTGTCGGGCCAGGTCCCTTCGGGGTGCGGGAAGTCGCTGCCCCACAGGATGTTGTCGACGCCGATCTCGTAGCGCTGGGCGAGTTCGCGGCGCTTGGTGTTGGTGGCGCAGACGAAGATCTGCCGGTCCAGGTACTCCGCCGGTGAGCGCTTCAGCTCGGCGAACGGGGACAGCTTCTTGCCGCCGTGCGCGCCCAGGTAGAGGCGGTCCATGAACCACAGCAGGTTCGGCAGCCACCAGCAGCCCGACTCGGCGACACCGAACTTCAGCCCCGGATGCCGCTCGAAGGCCCCCGACCAGAGAAGGAACCACAGGGGCCGGGCCGGCCACCACGTCACTTCACTTACGTAGATGCCCAGATGGTCGCCGTACTCGTGCCGCGGCGCCGCCCCCGAGTGCGTCACGACGGGCATCTCGCACTCGGCCGCGGCCGCCCACACGGGGTCGTAGCGCCGCGCGTGGTACGGGTCCTGGTCGACCCACATGGAGGGGATCATCAGGGCGCCGAGCCCCGACTCCTTGGCACGGTGGATCTCGGCGACCACCTTGTCCGGGTCCGCGGTGACGGGCAACAGGGCGACGCCGCAGTGCCGTTCGGGGTTCTGGGAGACGAACTCGGCGAGCCACCGGTTGTGGGCCTGCGCGCCCGCCATGCCCAGTTCGGGGTCCTGGTCGCCGGAGAGCCCGAGCCCGACGCCGAAGGGCGCCGCTGTCTGGCTGTCCACGGCGTCCGCGTCGGGGAAGACGACCTCGGCGGCCACCCCGTCGCCGTCGAGCTCCTTGAGGCGCTGTGCGCTGTCCCAGCCGCCGCGCAGGCCCTCTTCGTTGTCCTCGAACCACTTGGCGGCGAACGCGTCGTTGCGGATGCCGAGCCGGGTCGCCTCCTCGCGGCGCTTGTCCCGCTCACCGAGGAACGCGTCGAAGTCGCGGTGGAAACGACTGTCCAGGTAGGGCCGGTACTCCTCGGTGGGCAGCCCGGCGTGGCAGTCGGAGGAGATGATCAGGTACGGGTCTTGGTCGGTCATTCGGTCGTCACACGTCCCTCCGTGCTCAGTCGAGAATGAAGCTCTCCAGGTACGCCGGGTTCGCCCGGTCCAGCATCGACCGCGACCGCGCCCGGATCTGCCGGTCGCTGTGCTCGCTCTCGGGGAGCAGCCAGAACCGGTCCGCCGCGATGCCCTCGGCGACGAAGTCGGCGACCTCCTCCACGGGCGTGAACGCGATCTCGTTCCCGGCCTCCTTCATGGCGGTCTCCCACTGGTCGAGGCTGCGGTACGGCGTCTTGCGCGGCCGTTCCTTCGCGAACCGGTCGGGCCGGTTGCGGTGCGACTCCCACAGGCCGGTGCGCAGCATGTGGGGGCCGGGGAACAGCACGGACGCGCCCACGCGCGCGTGCTCCGCCTTCAGATGCGCGTACAGCGACTCGGTCATGGTCACGACGGCGGCCTTCGTCACCGCGTACACGGACGCCGTCGGCAGCGGCGCGATGCCGCCGTCCCCGGAGGACGTATTGACGATGTGACCGGGCTCGCCGCCCTCGATCATGCGCGGCACGAAGGCCTGGATGCCGTGGAAGACACCCCACACGTTGACGTTGAACGCCCACTTCCAGTCGTTCGGTTCGTGCTGCCACATGCGGCCCTCGGCGCCCGAACCGACACCCGCGTTGTTGCACAGCACGTGGCAGGCGCCGAACGTCGCGTACGTGTCCTCGGCCAGGTCCATGACCTGCTCGCGCTCGCCGACGTCGACCACGCGTGCGTGCACGCTCGCGCCGGTGCGCCGCAGCTCCTCGGCCGCGCTCTCCAGCGCGCCCTTCTCGACGTCGGCGAGGACCACCTTCAGGCCGTCCGCCGCGAACCGCCGCGCCATGGCGAACCCGATCCCGCTCGCCGCGCCCGTGACGACGGCGACCTGTCCTGCGCGGAGCTCCATGTCAGGCGCTCCCCTCGGGCGGGCCGTCGTGGATCTGCTGCGGGTCGTCGTAGCGCTGATGGATGTACGGGAGCAGGGCCTGCGCGCTGACCCGCTCGACGACCTTGCCCTTCTGGTCGGTGGTCTTCTCACCGATGGTGATGTCCACCAGGGACCGCACCGGAAGGTCGGCGACCGGGTCGAACATGGACTCCCGCAGGACGACGTTCCCGGTGATCCGCTCCAGCTTCCTGACCTTCTCGTTGCGCAGGCAGTGCACCAGGACCGGATCCGCGTCGAAGCCCGAACCGTCCACCCCTGGAAGGAACTTGAAGTAGAAGTCCGTCTTCTGCGAGGGCTCCGGGAGCGGCAGTTCGCCGCTGACGGCGCCGCGCACCTCCACGAACGCGATGCCGTGCCGCGCGAGCGCCGCCGTCACGACGAGTCCGTCGCGCTCCACCGTGACCTCGCCGAGCTTCTTCGGTTCACCGAAGACCTCGCGTCCACCGATCAGCGCCCGCTCGTGCGTCATCGGCATGACGAGCGGATACCAGCCCTCCACTCCCCCGTGCTCGGCGGCGACGGCCACCGAGCCCGCGCCCAGCGGGTAGCCCGGCAGGTCGACCTTGCTGATGTTGGCCCGCACCAGGGGCCGTCCTGTGGGCTTCAGCGGCGGCGGCAGCACCGCGGCCACCGCGTCCGGATCGGATTCCCACACGGCCACCACACCGGTGGACCAGATGTCGGGAAGCTTGCTGCTCGCCGAGCGCGAAGCGGCGATCTCCGCCTCACTCCGCGCTCCGTACCGTACGCGTGCCATGTCGTACCACCCTTCGTACGAGACGTGCTGGGGGTCGTTCGGTCGTTCGCGAGGCGCCTGTAACACAGTTACACCGGAGGCGATGAAGGGTAAAGACACATGCACCGGCCGGTCGATGTCGGCCGGAACCGCGGGAGACGGGGAGGGCGAGGCATGACGGCACGCGCACCGCTCACCCGCGAAGAGGTCGTCGCCGTCGCCGCCGATCTCGTCAAGCAGCACGGACCGCAGGCGCTCACCATGCGCAAGCTCGCGGCCGAACTGGGCACGGCCGTCACGTCGATCTACTGGCACGTCGGCAACCGCGAGTCCCTGCTCGACGCCCTCGTGGAGAGGACGGTCGCCGATCTCGGCGGCTTCCGGCCCCGCGGGGCCACGCCACAGGACCGCGTCCTCTCCGTCGCCCGCACGCTGCGCCGCCGGCTGCGCGCCCACCCGCATCTGATCGCGATGGTCCATGAACGCGGCCTCACCGAGCGGATGTTCCTGCCCGCACAGCAGGCCCTCGTGCACGAGGTGCACGCCGCGGGGCTGCGCGGGACGCGCGCGGCCGAGGCCGTGCGCGCGGTCCTCTTCCAGGTCGTCGGCCACGTCCTCGTCGAGCGGAACCGGGAGCGGGCCCCGGCCCAGCACCCGCGCGAAGAGGAACTCTGGGGCGCGGGCACGGCGGAGGAGGACCGGGTACTGGCCCGCGCGCTCGCCGCACCCGCCGACCCCGAGCGGATCTTCACAACTTCCGTACGCGCCCTGGTGAAGTCGCTCCTGGACCCGCCCACTTGAGCCGCGGCGTGATCCGCGACACGGCTTGCGGGGAAGGCGGCGACCGGAGTGTCAGTCCCGGCCCGTATCCTCTGGGACCATGCTCGAAGACCATCCGACCGCAGCGTCCGCAGCCTCCTGGCCGGCCGCGTATCCGAAGGGATACGCGGTCGTCGACGTGGAGACCACCGGCCTGTCCCGGGACGACCGGATCATCTCCGCCGCCGTCTACCGCCTGGACACGCGGGGCGATGTCGAGGACCACTGGTACACGCTGGTCAACCCGCAGCGCGACCCCGGCCCCGTGTGGATCCACGGCCTGACGACAGACGTGCTCACGGCCGCCCCGCTGTTCTCGGACATCGCCGAGGAGTTCGCCGCGCGCCTCGACGACCGCGTCCTGGTCGCGCACAATGCGGTATTCGACTGGTCGATGATCGCCCGCGAGTACGCGCGCGCACAGCGCACCGTCCCGGTCCGCCAGCGCCTGTGCACCATCGCCCTCTCCAAGGAGCTGGGCCTGCCGCTGCCCAACCACAAGCTGGAGTCCCTCGCGGCGCACTTCGGCGTCGTACAGGAGCACGCGCACAACGCGCTCGACGACGCGCGCGTGCTCGCGGAGGCGTTCCGCCCGAGCCTGCGCACGGCCGCTGCGGAGAACGTGCGGCTGCCGCTGCTCGAATGCCGCCCGCTCACCGAGTGGTCGGAGGGCTCGGTGCCGCGTCAGCCCGGATCCTCCTCCCGGGGAGGCGGCGGGGGCACCTGGCGCGCCTCGCGCAAGCGCCCCGCCTGCCCGTACCCGAACCCGGGCCGCTACGAGCCGGGCAAGCAGCTCAAGCAGGGCATGCGGGTGGCGTTCTCCGGGGACACGTCGGTCGAACGCGAGCTCCTGGAGGACCGGGCCGTCGACGCGGGCCTCCATGTCGCGACGAGCCTGTCCCGGCTCACCAGCCTCCTGGTGACCAATGACCCGGACTCGTACACCTCGAAGGTCGTCAAGGCGAAGCAGTTCGGGACGCCGGTCATGGACGAGGCGGCGTTCGGACAGCTGTTGCAGGACGTCACACCGGCGGACGGCGCGTAGGCCACCGGCCCTGGCAGACGGGTGAACGCGGGGCGACTCGCCCCGCGCCCGCTCGCCCGGCGCCGCTCCGGACACCCACCCTGTGGCGCATGGCACGTTGTGAAGTCTGCGGAAACGACTACGGCATGTCCTTCGAGGTCCATGCCCAGGGAGCGGTCCACGTCTTCGACTGCTTCAGCTGCGCCATCCACCGCATGGCGCCGATCTGCGAGCACTGCCGGTGCCGCATCATCGGGCAGGGCGTCGAGGTCGACGGGCACTGGTTCTGCGGGGCGCACTGCTCCCGCGCGGAGGGGAAGGTGGGCATCGTCGACAACGTCTGAACCCTTCGGCACACGCCCGCCACAATCGGGCGCACCCCACTGAAAGCACCCCATGCCCGCCGCTGTACGGTCATGGGGTGTACCGCTTCCTGTTGACCCGGCAGTGGGTGATCCTCACCCTGGTCGCCCTCGTCCTCATCCCCACGATGATCCGGCTGGGCATCTGGCAGATGGACCGCTACCACGAGCGCGACGCCAGGAACCAGCTGGTCACGAACGCGCTCAACGCGAAGCCCGTGCCCGTGGAGGACCTGGCGTCCCCCGGACACGTCGTCAACAGCCAGGAGCGGTACCGCTCGGTGACCGCGAAGGGCCGCTTCGACACCGACGACGAGCTCGTGGTGCGCCGCCGGGTCAACTCGAACGAAGAGGTCGGCTATCACATCCTGACCCCGTTCGTCCTGAAGGACGGCAAGGTCCTGCTGATCAACCGCGGCTGGATCCCGGCGAACGGAGCGCAGACCTCCTTCCCGAAGGTCCCCGCCCCGCCGCGCGGCGAGACCACCGTCACCGGCCGTCTGATGCCCAACGAGACGACCGAGGCCAGCGGCATCAAGGACCTCAAGGACCTGCCCGACCGGCAGGTCATGCTGATCAACAGCAAGCAGGAGGCCGAGCGCCTCGGCAGGACGGTGCTCGGCGGCTACGTCGCCCAGACCGCGCCCGACCCGAAGGGCGGAACCCCCGAACTGGTCGGAGCCCCCGGCAAGGAGGACTCCGCTCTGAACTACGCGTACGCGATCCAGTGGTGGCTGTTCGCCGCCGCGGTGCCCGTGGGCTGGGTGGTGCTGGTGCGGCGCGAGCTGCGGGAGCGGCGACGCAAGGAAGAGACGTCCACGGCCGAGGCCGAGACGCCGGCCGCCGTCGGCTGACCGAGCGCCTCACGGGGCCCACTCGAAATTTCATGCAACCCCGGGCCGATGACGGGGAACCCATGGCGTGTGCGCCCACATATCGAGGACTACGCCCTCATCGGTGACCACCAGACCGCCGCGCTCGTCGGCAGGGACGGGTCGATCGACTGGCTGTGCCTGCCCCGGTTCGACTCCCCCGCCTGTTTCGCCGCGCTGCTCGGCGGCGAGGAGAACGGCCACTGGCGGATCGCCCCCAAAACCGCCGAAGGCCCCGAAACCGCCGAAGGCCCCGAAGGCGCGGCCGAACACCGCACCACGCGCGCGTACCGCCCCGGCTCCCTGGTGCTCGACACCGAGTGGGAGACACCGGACGGCAGCGTCCGCGTCACCGACTTCATGCCGCAGCGCGACAGAGCCCCGGACGTCGTCCGCATCGTCGAGGGCCTCAGCGGACGCGTCACCCTGCGCGGCACGCTGCGGCTGCGCTTCGACTACGGCTCCGTCGTGCCGTGGATGCGCCGCGCCGACGGCCACCGGGTCGCCGTCGCGGGCCCTGACTCGGCCTGGCTGCGCAGCGAACCGGACGTCCACACGTGGGGAGAGGACTTCGGTACCCACTCGGAGTTCACGGTCGAGGCCGGCGAGACGGTCGCCTTCGTCCTGACCTGGCACCCCTCGCACGAGAAGCGCCCACCGCTGATCGACCCGCACGAGTCGCTGCGGCACAGCCTGGAGGACTGGCAGGCGTGGGCGGACCGCTGCCGCT
Organism: Streptomyces endophyticus; assembly: GCF_035798155.1. Classification (NCBI taxonomy): domain Bacteria; kingdom Bacillati; phylum Actinomycetota; class Actinomycetes; order Kitasatosporales; family Streptomycetaceae; genus Streptomyces; species Streptomyces endophyticus. The sequence goes on from NZ_JAOZYC010000107.1 coordinate 48,720, forward strand.
ACGAAGGGCCGCACCGGGAGGCCGTGCTCCGCTCCCTCCTCACGCTGAAGGCCCTCATCTTCGCGCCGACCGGCGGCATCGTGGCCGCCCCCACCTCCTCGCTCCCCGAGGAGATCGGCGGCGTACGGAACTGGGACTACCGGTACTGCTGGCTGCGCGATTCGACCCTGACGCTCGGCGCGCTGCTCTCGGCCGGCTATCTCGACGAGGCCGAGGCCTGGCGCGACTGGCTGCTGCGGGCCGCCGCGGGCGATCCGGCCGACCTGCAGATCATGTACGGCCTCGCGGGCGAGCGGCGCCTTCCCGAGCAGGAGCTCGACTGGCTGAGCGGCTACCGCGACTCCCGCCCCGTACGCACGGGCAATGACGCCGCCCATCAGCTCCAGCTGGACGTGTACGGCGAGGTCGTCGACTCCCTCGCGCTCGCCCGCCGAGAGGGCCTGAAGGCCCAACCCCACGCCTGGCGGCTTCAGTTGGCGCTGCTCGACTTCCTGGAGGAGACGTGGCGCGAGCCCGACGAGGGGCTGTGGGAGGTGCGCGGGCCGCGCCGGCACTTCGTGCACTCGAAGGTGATGGTGTGGGTCGCCGCCGACCGCACCGTGCGCGCCATGGAGGAGGACCCTGAGCTGCCCGGCGACATCGAACGGCTGCGCAAGATGCGCGACGCCGTCCACCGGGAGGTGTGCGAGCGCGGCTACGACGCGGAGCGCGGCACGTTCACCCAGTACTACGGCTCGTCCGAACTGGACGCGGCCCTTCTGCTCCTGCCGCGCGTCGGCTTTCTGCCACCGGACGACCCGCGCGTGCTCGGCACGGTCGACGCGGTCCGCGACGAGCTGACGTACAAGGGCTTCCTGCGTCGCTACAGCGCCGACGAGACCGTCGTGGACGGGCTGCCCGGCCAGGAGGGCGCGTTCCTGGTCTGCTCGTTCTGGCTCGCGGACGCGCTGCACATGACGGGGCGCAAGAAGGAGGCGCGCGAGCTGTTCGAACGGCTCGTGGCGCTGCGCAACGACGTGGGGCTGCTCGCCGAGGAGTACGACCCCGTGGCGGGCCGGCAGCTCGGCAACTTCCCGCAGGCGTTCAGCCACATCGGCCTCGTGGGCACGGCGCTGACCCTGTTCGGCACGGCGGACGAGGGAGGGGGAGGATAGGGCCATGGATCTTGGACTGAAGAACCGTGTGTACGTAGTCACCGGCGCGACGCGGGGCCTCGGCAACGCGGCCGCGCGCGAGCTGGTCGCCGACGGCGCGAAGGTCGTCATCAGCGGGCGCGACGACCAGAAGGCCAAGGAGGCGGCGGCCGAGCTCGGGCCGAACGCGTACGGCGTCGCCGCCGACAACGCCGACCCGGACATCGCCGAGCGGCTCATCGGGGCGGCCCGCGAGCAGTTCGGCGGCTTCGACGGGATTCTGGTGAGCGTCGGCGGGCCCCCGCCGGGCTTTGTCGCCGACAACACGGACGAGCAGTGGACGGCCGCGTTCGAGTCGGTGTTCCTCGGGGCGGTGCGGCTCGCGCGAGCGGCCGCGGCGCAGCTGGAGGAGGGCGGGGTCATCGGGTTCGTGCTCTCCGGCTCCGTGCACGAGCCGATCCCCGGCCTCACCATCTCGAACGGGCTGCGCCCCGGGCTCGCCGGTTTCGCCAAGTCCCTCGCGAACGAGCTGGGGCCGCGCGGCATTCGTGTCGTGGGGCTGCTGCCCGCGCGTATCGACACGGACCGGGTGCGCGAGCTGGACGGGATGGCGGCGGATCCGGAGGCGGCGCGGACGGCGCAGGAGTCCCGCATCCCGCTGCGGCGGTACGGGACTCCGGAGGAGTTCGGGCGGGCCGCGGCGTTCTTCCTGTCACCCGCCGCGTCCTACCTCACCGGTGTGATGCTGCCGGTGGACGGGGGTTTCCGGCACGGGTTCTGACGGTCTCAGCTGACCCGTTCCGCGCGGTGCTTGACCGCCCTCAGGCGGACCTCCGTCGGCAGTTCCGTCAGGCCCGCCGAGTCCCTCGCCTGCTTCAGGGAGTCCTGGCTCAGCAGTCGCAGGGCCTCACCGGGAACCGCGTGCGGCTCCAGGGTGAGGGTCGCGCGGGCCTGCGGAGTGGAGCGGCGACCGTGCAGCCGCACGCCGGCCCGGTCGACCCCGTCCAGGGACTCCGCGCCGCTCACGAGGACGTTCTCCAGGGCACGGCCCCGCAGCAGCGCACCCTCGCCGTCGCCGCTGTCGACCAGCACCTCGGCGAGCCTGCGGCGCCGCAGCTGGGCCACCAGCCACCACAGGGCGAGCAGCACGACGACGCCGAGCACGGCGATCACCGTCGGCCAGAACCAGCCCTCGTCGTGCCAGCGCGCCCGGTCGGCGTCGCTGACCAGTACGTCGTCCGGGCCGTCGTGGATCCACCACGACGGCGGGTTCACCCCGAGCCCGACAGCGAGCACCGAGCCGCCGCCGAGTACGAGGACGAGCCCCAGCAACCCCAGCACGATCCGGTTGACGGTCCTGAGCACGCCGCTCACCCCTTCTTCCCCGGCCGTGCGACCCGCACGGACAGGCCCGGCGCCTTGCCGAGCCCCAGCTCCTTGATCCCGTCGCCGAGCGTGGCGTCCAAGTCGGCCCGTACGTCGTCGAGTTCACGGAAGTGCGAGAGCGCCCGCACGTCCACCTTGGAGCGCTTCATACGGACCCGTACGGACTGCACGCCCGACACCTCCATGGCCCGGTCGCGCAGCACCATCGCCGCGGCGTCCCGGTGCAGCACCGCGCGGACCTCGGAGTGGGTGCGGCGCATCGGCAGCAGGGCGCGCAGCCCCGGCGTCGCCGCGAGCAGGATCAGCCACAGGCCGAGCGCGGCCGCGACACCCGCGCCGACGAGGACGGCGGTGTCGTCGAGGGTCCGTGTGGAGAGCTCGTCCGCGAGCGTCTGCCGCCACTGCATGGACGCGCGCCCCGCCCGCACCGCCGCCACGTCGTAGAGAAGCAGCCCGGCGGCGGCCAGGATCACCAGGGCCACGAGCGCCGCGGGAACGCGCCGCCCGGACCAGAAACGGCTCGCCTTCGGTTCGCTCTCCAGCGTGGGGTGCGGCTCGTACGAGGCGGCGGACGCCGACTGGTCGAGCGAGCTGCCGTCCCGCTCGACCACCGGAATCGGCCGGGTGGGTTCGCTCATCGGATCCTCCCCCGGTCCGTTCCACGGGTGTGCGCCGAGTGCAGCCGCTCGACCTGGACGGCCACCTCGGGCACTTCCATTCCCGCCAACTCCCTTACCCGCTGGGACACTTGACGACGCACGGCGCCGCACTGGCCACCGATGTCCGTCGGGTACTCCAGCTCAAGGCTGATCCGGACCCGCGCACTGTCCTGCCGTACGGTGACCGTGGCGTTCGGCGCCGCCCCGTCCTCGGGGATCCGAGTCAGTGCCTCTCGTGCCGCGTGCGCGGCGATCTTCGCGACGACCCGGTCGGCGATCCGGGTCGCGCCGCGCTCGGCCGGCGCGACCTGTGCCGCCATCGGTCACCCCCGCCGATCGCCGCGGGAACGGAAGAACTCGCCGACTTCCAGGTCCCCTTCAAGGAACCGGCCCGCGACGAAACCGATGGCGCCGAGCGCAGCCACCAGTAGGAAGGCCCCGAAGCCGCCGAAGTATCCGGCGAATCCGAGGGCCATGCCGGCGATCATGCCGACCACGGCCAGATTCATCGTGCGCTCCTCCTAGGGAAGCCCGTAGCTGTGCCGACGGATGTCACTGGAGCCGTGACTCCGGCTCTTCGTCCTCCTCGTCCGGCAGCTTCACGTCGCTGACGGCGATGTTGACCTCGACGACCTCGAGCCCGGTCATGCGCTCGACGGCGACGATCACGTTCTCCCTGACGGCGCGCGCGGTGTCCGCGATCGACACGCCGTACTCGACGACGATCTCCAGATCGAGCGCCGTCTGTACCTCGCCGACCTCGGCCTTCACTCCGCGCGACACGGACTTGGCGCCACCGGGGACCCGGTCGCGCACCGCGCCGAACGTGCGGGAGAGACCGCTGCCCATGGCATGGACTCCGTCGACGTCGCGCGCCGCGAGGCCCGCGATCTTCTCGACGACGCCGTCGGCGATGGTCGTCCGCCCCCGGGCGGCGGGGTCGCCGCCGCCCCGCTTGGTCACATTGGTCTTGGCTGCGGCCGAACCGGGCGTCTCGCCCGGCTTCTGCGCGGTGTCACTCATCGGGCCGTCCCCTCGGTGAGGTGCGATCTCGGTGGGGTGTTGCTTTCTTTTGCCCACATTAGGTCCAGCAACAGGAAGGCGCGCTCGGTATGCGGCAGCCTGGGGCAATGACCGCTGATGGATGGACACAGGCAGTGCGTACGCAGCTGGGGCTCGGCAGACTGCTGCCGCTCGGCGGGCCGCAGGACGGCGCGTGGCTCACGGAACCGGCGGCAGCACAGGCGCTGCGCCGTGCGGCTCAAGGGATGCGCGGCGTACGTCTCGGCGCGCTGCGTCTCGGTCTCGCCGACCCCGACACGGTGGCGGAGCCCGCGGTGCCTGCCCCGCCGAGCGCGCTGCCGCCGGGGCCGCTGCGGCTCACGGCGGACTGTGCGGCGACGGCGGACGAACCGCTGCCGGTTGCCGCCGAACGGCTGAGGGAGGCGCTCGCCGAGGCGGCGGAGTGGGTCGGTCTGGTGGTGACGGAGGTCGACCTCCAGGTCACGGCGCTGCTCGATGAGGCCGATCAGGTGGCGGACGCGGAGCCCGGCTCCACCGACGAGCCGGATCCCGCCGCCCCGAAGCCGACCGCTCCCTCGGGGGACGCGGGCCGCGCCGCCGAGGCCGCGCTCGCGGTGCCGGGGGTGAGCCGGCTGACCGGGGCGCTCGGCGGTCTCGGTCGCGCGATCCACATCGAGGAGCAGCCCGGTGAGGCCACCCTGCCCCGTCGTCACGTACGCGTGGAACTGGCGGTGGCGGCGGACACCCGTGCCATCGAGGTGGCCGGGGCCGTCCGGACGGCCGTGGCCAAGGCGCTTCCGAACAATCCGACCGTTGCGGTGCTGATCACGGAGCTCACGACGTAAATCGCCCCAGGCCCCCTGTCCTCGACCGCCGGACGGGTTGAAGTGGTGTCAGTCGCCCAGCCCGGCCAGGTCGCGCAGCCGGCGGCCCTGAGCCGCTCGTTCCGCGGTGCGCTGGTCGTCGAGGGTGCGGTCGGCCGCTCCCTGGAGCAGCGCCTTCGTCTCGATCACGGCGTCACGGGGCGCGGCGACGAGGGCCGCGACCAGGTCCTGGGTCGCGTCAGCGAGCTCGCCCGCGGGGACGGACACGTTGGCCAGGCCGCTGCGCACGGCCTCGTCGGCGTGGACGTAGCGCCCGGTGACGCAGATTTCGAGGGCGCGCGCGTATCCGACCAGCGAGACGAGCGGATGCGTGCCCGTCAGGTCCGGCACCAGGCCGAGGCTGGTCTCGCGCATGGAGAACTGCACGTCGTCGGCGACGACGCGCAGATCGCAGGAGAGGGCGAGCTGGAACCCGGCCCCGATGGCATGCCCCTGCACCGCGGCGACGGACAGGATGTCGCTGCGCCGCAGCCAGGTGAACGCGTCCTGGTACTCGGCGATCGTCGCGTCGAGGACGTCGTCGTCACCGCGTGCCAGGTCGAGGAAGGACGGCTCACCGTCGAAACCCTCGGGCGTGAAGGCCCGACGGTCGAGGCCCGCGGAGAAGGACTTGCCCTCACCGCGCACCACGACGACCCGCACGGAACCCGGCAGGACGCGCCCGGCCTCGCCCAACGCCCGCCACAGCGCGGGACTCTGGACGTTGCGCTTGTCCGGGTTGGTCAGGCTGACCGTGGCGATCGCATCGTCGACGGTGAGCCGGACGCCGTCCTTGTCGAGCAGCGGTGCGGGCAGGTTCATCTGGTGCCTCCGGGTCTGCGCAGCCGTACTTAAGTGACTGCACAGTAACCACCCGGCCGGACAGCGGACCGACCGGGTGGTCAGTTGGAGCCAGTGAGCCGAACGAGCCCTGCGAGGGTCAGGCCGACGCGGCCTTCTTGCCTCGCGTGGCCCCGCCGCGACCCCGCAGCGTGACCCCGGATTCACTCAGCATCCGATGCACGAAGCCATACGAGCGACCGGTCTCCTCGGCCAATGCCCGAATGCTCGCACCGGAGTCGTACTTCTTCTTCAGGTCTGCCGCGAGCTTGTCGCGCGCGGCGCCGGTTACCCGGCTGCCCTTCTTCAGAGTCTCGGCCACCCGTGCCTCCTCGTGGGAAGTGCGCTCTGGATTTCCCATGATCACCCCTTGCGGGCTTCCTGGCCACCCATTCGGCAAGGTCCATAGACCCCCAATTCCGGGCTCGACGGGGATCCACACGAGTGGAATCCGGAATTCCGGCGGGGTTTCACGGACCTGGAAAGCGCCTGCGCGACAGAAGTGGCAGGTCAGCCACGGCCCAGGCGCCGCAAGGGCGCCATGGACGACGCGGCCCCGAATTCCGTGCACGACACACCTGGGTACGAGGCGATCTCACCCAGATGAAGGATCACGGATCGGCCGAATGATCCAGACGGAGTGGATCATTCAATGGATCAGCCGGTGACGGCCGAGTGGATCAGCCGGTGATCACTGACCGGATCACCGGCCGGATCATGCGAGGGCCACGAGATCCGCGTACGTCTGGCCCCACAGGTCCTCGATTCCGTCCGGAAGCAGAATGATCCGCTCCGGCTGCAGGGCGTCCACGGCGCCCTCGTCGTGCGTGACGAGGACGACGGCGCCCTTGTAGGTGCGCAGCGCGCCGAGGATCTCCTCGCGGCTGGCCGGGTCGAGGTTGTTCGTGGGCTCGTCGAGGAGCAGCACGTTCGCCGACGACACGACGAGCGTGGCGAGCGCCAGGCGGGTCTTCTCGCCGCCCGAGAGGACCGCGGCCGGCTTGTCGACGTCGTCGCCGGAGAACAGGAACGAGCCGAGCGTCTTGCGCACCTGGATCAGGTCGAGGTCGGGGGCGGCGGAGCGCATGTTCTCCAGGACCGTGCGCTCCGGGTCGAGGGTCTCGTGCTCCTGCGCGTAGTAGCCGAGCTTGAGGCCGTGGCCCTCGATGACCTGCCCCGTGTCGGGCTTCTCGGCGCCGCCGAGGAGCTTGAGCAGGGTCGTCTTGCCCGCGCCGTTGAGGCCGAGGATGACGACGCGCGAGCCCTTGTCGATGGCCAGGTCGACGTCCGTGAAGATCTCCAGGGAGCCGTACGACTTCGACAGACCCTCGGCCATGAGCGGCGTCTTGCCGCACGGCGAGGGCTCGGGGAAGCGCAGCTTGGCGACCTTGTCCTTCGCGCGCACCTCGTCGAGGCCCGCGAGGAGCTTGTCGGCGCGCTTGGCCATGTTCTGCGCGGCGACGGTCTTGGTCGCCTTGGCGCGCATCTTGTCGGCCTGCGCGTTCAGCGTCGCGGCCTTCTTCTCGGCGTTCTGCCGCTCGCGCTTGCGGCGCTTCTCGTCCGCCTCGCGCTGCTGCTGGTAGAGCTTCCAGCCCATGTTGTAGACGTCGATCTGGGAGCGGTTGGCGTCCAGGTAGAAGACCTTGTTGACGACCGTCTCGACCAGTTCGACGTCGTGGGAGATGACGATGAAGCCGCCGCTGTACGTCCTGAGGTAGTCGCGCAGCCAGACGATCGAGTCCGCGTCCAGGTGGTTCGTGGGCTCGTCGAGGAGCAGCGTGTCCGCGTCGGAGAACAGGATGCGGGCCAGCTCGATACGGCGCCGCTGACCGCCGGAGAGCGTGTGCAGGGGCTGGCCGAGCACGCGGTCGGGGAGGTTGAGCGCGGCGGCGATGGTGGCGGCCTCGGCCTCGGCGGCGTACCCGCCCTTGGTGAGGAACTCCGTCTCCTGGCGCTCGTACTGGCGCAGGGCCTTGGCCTGGGTGGCACCCGAGCCGTTCGCGATGCGCTGCTCGTTCTCGCGCATCTTGCGGATCAGGGTGTCCAGACCGCGGGCGGAGAGGATGCGGTCGCCTGCCAGGACGTCGAGGTCGCCGGTGCGCGGGTCCTGCGGCAGGTAGCCGACCTCGCCGGAGCGCGAGATGGTGCCGCCGGCCGGCATGCCCTCGCCCGCCAGGCACTTCGTGAGGGTCGTCTTACCCGCTCCGTTGCGGCCGACGAGGCCGATGCGGTCGCCCTTGGCGACACGGAAGCTGGCGTTCTCGATGAGGATGCGCGCGCCGGCGCGCAGTTCGATACCCGATGCGGTGATCAAGGGAGGTACTCCAGGACAGGATTAACGGCTGGTTGACAGGGCGGGGGGCCAATCAGCGCCGCTAATGCACCCAGAGAAGGAACGTCATACGAACCAGTTTACCGGTGACGTGCAAGCTCTTTTCCCAGGCCTGCGCGTCCCTCGTTCGGCCCTCGGATCCGGCCCCGCTGACCAGGGACGTAACAGGATGAGGTGGTCGATGACCGGCGAGAAGGCGGTGCGCATGCAGTTCGACGACGACGCGCGTCTGGACACCTCAGAGGTCCAGGACGTACGCGGCAGCCGGCTTCCGGGCGGGAGGGCGGCCATGGGGGGCGGCTTCGCGGGCGTGATCGCGCTCGTCCTCGGGCTGCTCTTCGGCACGGACCAGTTCGGGCTCTCCGCCGAGGACACCGGCGCCCCCACCGCGACGATGTCCAGCGAGGCGCAGGTCCAGGAGCAGTGCCGGACGGGCTCCGACGCGAACAGCAGGCAGGACTGCCGGACGGTCGCCGTGGTCAACAGCGTGCAGGATTTCTGGGGCTCGGAGTTCGGGCGCAGGGGCGGCACGTACACGCCCGCCTCGACGGTGTTCTTCACCAACCAGGTCGCCACCGCGTGCGGCTCGGCGACCTCGGCCGTCGGGCCGTTCTACTGCCCCGGCGACCGGCGGGTCTATCTCGACCTCGGCTTCTTCGACGAGCTGCGCACGAAGTTCGGTTCGAGCGGCGGGCCCTTCGCGCAGGCGTACGTCGTGGCGCACGAGTACGGGCACCACGTGCAGAACCTGATGGGCACGCTCACGCGCGCCCAGGACGGGCGCACGGGTGAGAACAGCAACGCGGTCAAGGTCGAGCTGCAGGCGGACTGCTACGGGGGCGTGTGGGCGCGGCACGCGACGACGACGCCCACCGAGTCCACCGGCAGGCCGCTGATCACGAGCCTGACCGACGCGGACATCCGGGACGGCCTGGACGCCGCCGCGGCGGTCGGCGACGACCGGATCCAGGAGCGGTACCAGGGCCGCGTGACGCCCGAGACCTGGACGCACGGCTCGGCGCAACAGCGCCAGCAGTGGTTCTACCGGGGCTTCGAGAGCGGCGACATGGCCCAGTGCGACACCTTCCGCTGACCTACGCGCCGCCCGTGTGGACCTGGAAAGCCGCCCTGCGGACGGCCTTCGCGAGCGCCGGGTCGGGGTGCGCGGCGGCCAGCGCGACGAGCACCTGCACCGTGCGCGGATGCCCCACGGCGCGCACCTCCTCGATCAGCGCGGGCACCGTGGGCTGCACCGCGGACTCCAAGTGCCGTACGAGGAGGGGGGCTTCGCCGTGGTCGGCGACGGCGGCGGCGGTGTCGACCCACAGCCAGGTCTCCTCCTCGCGGCTGAGCACCGTGTGCACGTCCTCGGGGTCGGCGCCCTCGTACTCGGCGAGCCACAGCAGGGCGTAGGGGCGCAGGTGCGGGTCGTCGGCGGCGCGGCGGACCTCGGGCTCGGCGGGGGCGCCGACGACCCGCAGCGCCTCGAAGGCGAGGCCGCGCAGCAGGGCGTCCTCGCCGCGGGCGGCGTCGAGGAGATCGGTGACGGCGGTGCCGATGTCGCGGGCGGCGAGCCAGGCCCGGTACTCGTCGCGTGCGGCCTTCGGGCGAAGGCGCGCGCAGCCGCGCAGCATGTCCTCGGCCGACACCTCGATGTTCCCCGCCGGGGACTGGGCGGCGACGCAGATCTGCTCCAGCTTGACCCACACCGCCCAGCTGCCCAGCGGGGTGAGGGTGGCGTGCCCGTCCTCGTACGTGAGCGCGCCCACGGCGGCGAGGCCGCGCAGGGACCAGTCGAGCAGCGGGAGGAGCGGGGTGTCCTGCGGCGGGGTCGGCTCGGGCCGGGGCCCGAAGGGGATCTCGCAGCGCTCCGTGCGCAGCTCCGTGACGCGCTGGTCGAGCAGGTCCAGGAGTTGGGTCGCGGCGACCCGGTCCGCCATCAGCTGCAGGAAGCTCAGCAGTTGCGGCACGGCCTCGACGACCTCGGCCACCGCGGCGGGGCCGACTTCATCGGGCGCCCGGTGGACCAGCGACCAGGCGTCGAACAGGGCGACCCAGCCGCGCAGTACGGCGGTGTCGTCGCGGTCCCAGGCGCGCAGCCGCCAGCCGGGCCGGGCGCTGGCTCCGTGCACCTCGACGAGTCCCGCGAGGCGGGCCGTGTCCCAGTCCGCGCGGACCTGATCGACCGTCAGCCCGAGCTCGTCCGCGGCGCGGAGGGCGGTCGCTTCGGCGAGGGTGCCCTTGCCGTCGCGGGCGGCCATGTCGTTGCCGGGGCCGATCCTGGTGTCCGCCCAGCGGGCCACGCGGACGGCCGCGGCGAGGTCGCGGCGCGCTGCGCGGGCGAGCTCCGCGGGGGGCGGGGTGCCCTCCGGTGGGCGGGGTGCGGGACGGCGTGCGGCGACCGGCCGCGGGGTCGGGGCGGCCAGGGGCTGGCGGCGCGGGCTGACGAGTCGGAGCCGGGAGTCGCGCGGGGTACGGGACGTCACGAGGGGCAGTCTCTCGGTTGACCCTCCCAATTCCCAAACGGGCGCCCTGAGAAGCCGTTACATCAACGGCGTCAGGAACCTTCTCAGCGCCTCCTCGTACCCCTTCGGGTCCGCGTTCCACATCGCGTTGTGCGGGGCCTCCGCCACCTCGTGGAGGGTGACCAGGTCCGGGCGGCGGTCCGCAAGGCGGCGGGAGAGCGACCACGGGGACACCGCGTCGCCGGGGCCGTGGACCAGGAGCGTGGGGACCTTGAGGGCGCGTGGGTCCGCGGCCGCCGAGAGGCGGTCGCCGCTCAGGCCCGTGCGGCCCTGTGCGGCGCGGACCGCGAGCGGGAGCAGGAGGCCCGGGGTGCGGCGGGCGCGGGCCAGGGCGCGCAGCGTCGCCTCCCAGCTGAGCACCGGCGAGTCCAGGACCAGGCCCTTGACGCGGTCGCGCAGCGCCGAGTGGGCCGCCGCGTGCAGGGCCATCGCGGCGCCCGTCGACCAGCCGAGCACGATGACGTCGCGCGCGCCGTAGCGCACGGCGTAGCGGATCGCCGCGTCCAGGTCGCGCCACTCCGTCTCGCCGAGGTGGCCGAGGCCGTCCGGGGAGCGGGGCGCGCCGAGGTCGCCGCGGTAGGCGAGGTCGAGCACGGGGAACTGGTGGTGGTGCAGGAACTCCATGAGGTTCATGGGGTGTTCGCGGGTGGAGCCGAGGCCGTGCACGGTGATCACCCACGTGTCGCGGGTGCCGGGCACGAACCAGGCGGGCAGCGCGCCGAGTTCGCCGGGCACGTCGACGTCGGCGTGGTCGAGGCCGAGTGCGGCCTTGGGGTCGCCGATGTGCACCTGGGGCGTCAGCCAGGCCTTGGCGCCGGGTTCCAGGGTCCCGTGGGTGACCCGCTCCAGGCGGCGTACGACGGTGTCGGCGGAGGTCGTGGCCGATTCGACGACCGGACCGACCACCGCGTGGTAGCCGTCGCCCTGCAGCCCGTACGTGCCGGGGCGCAGCGAGGCCAGGTCGCGGGTCAGGGTGACCTGGCCCGCGGCGGTGGCGTGCACGGTGAGTCTCGGCTCGGTGGGCAGGGGGCGGCCTGCGGGCGCTTTGAGCGCCGCGTCGCTGGCCAGGCGGCCCGCGGCGATCGCGGCGGCCGAGGCCCCTAGGACGGCGGTGACGGCAGCGGCCGTCGCTCTGGCGGTGCGCACCCGTCCAGTGTCGGGGCCCGCGCCCGCCCCGGCCAGTGGGGCGACGGCTACGGGTGACGCGAACGGCGTGGACAAGTCACCGGGCGCCCCGCTGCCCGTATCCGCCCAGCCGCTCCCCCACCTCGCGCAGCTGCTCCCCGGTCAGCAGCGACGGGGTCAGGCCGGGGACGGAGTGGGCGGTGAGCCACAGGTGGCACATCCACTCCAGTTGGGCTGTGCGGTCGTAGGCGGCGGAAAGGGTGTCTCCGTATGTGAGCGCGCCGTGGTTCTGGAGCAGGCATCCCGTGCGGTCGGCCAGTGCGAGCAGCATGTTCTCGGCCAACTCTTGGGTTCCGTACGTGGCGTAGGGGGCGACCCGGACGGGGCCGCCGAGGGCCGCCGTCATGTAGTGCACGGGCGGGAGTTCGGGCACGAGCGTGGAGACCGCGGTGGCGTGCACGGCGTGGGTGTGCACGACGGCGCGGGCCTCGGTGTGCCGGTAGACCGCGAGGTGCATGGGGAGTTCGCTGGTCGGCTTCAGGGTGCCGGCCCGCCGCTCGCCGTCGAGGCCGACGGCGACGAGATCGTCCGGGCCGAGCTCCTCGTACGGGACGCCGGTCGGTGTGACGAGGACCGTGTCGCCGTCGCTCCCGCCCACTCGTACCGAGACGTTGCCCGAGGTCCCGACGACCAGGCCGTCCGTCACCGTCCGACGGGCCGTCAGCACCAGTTCCCGCCATGCCTCGTCGCGTTCCTGAAGCTGTGTCATGGCGCGCATCCTGCCAGCCTCCTGACGCGGTGACCGGTGCGGTGACCGGTGCGGATGAGCGCGGAGCACGATCCTCCGGAATACCCCATATGGGGATTGATCACTGTCCGATGTTATTTGGCCGACCTTGACCGGGTAATTGATGATCTCTCGCTACTCTCTGGGAGTTCCCTGGGGATTTGTCATGCACGTCGTCACTTTCGGGGGGTATTCATGGCTCTCAGCCGCACCTCGTCCCCGCGTCGCCGCCGCGCCGCCGCCCTCACGACCGTCGCCGCACTGACCATCGGTGGCACCCTGCTGGCGGAGCTGCCGGCCCAGGGCGCGGGCAAGCCGCGCGGGCACGACGTCTCGTCGCACCAGAAGAACGTGAACTGGCAGAAGGCGAAGAACAAGGGCGCCCGGTTCGTCTACATCAAGGCGACCGAGTCGACGAACTACCGCAACCCCTACTTCTCCCGGCAGTACAAGGGCGCCCGGAACGCGGGCATCGTTCGCGGCGCGTACCACTTCGCGCTGCCGCAGAAGTCCTCCGGCAAGGCGCAGGCCTCGTACTTCGTGCGCAACGGCGGGGCCTGGCGGCGCGACGGCTGGACGCTGCCGCCCACGCTGGACATCGAGTACAACCCGTACGGCAAGGGCAAGCACCCCTGCTACGGGCTGCGGAAGTCCACGCTGGTGTCCTGGATCGGCTCCTTCAGCAACGAGGTCGTGCGGCGGACCGGGCGCCGTCCGGTCATCTACACCAACGCGCGATGGTGGAAGCAGTGCACAGGCAACAGCCGGGCGTTCGCCGCCAACCACGCGTTGTGGCTCGCCCGGTACGACGAGCGCGCTGGCGCACTACCGGCGGGCTGGTCCTACTGGACGTTCTGGCAGTACGCCGACAGGGGCCGGCTGCCGGGTGACCAGAATCTCTTCAACGGCTCGATGGCCCAGCTCAAGCGGTTCGCGAGGGGGTAGCCGAAAGGCCCTGCCGAAGGTCCCCGGAGCCCCTGGTTCCGGGGCCGAGGGCGCCTCGAACCGGAACCCGCGGCGCCGCCTCGGGAGAAGCGGAGCGAGGCCCCTCCGGTTCGGGTCACCGGGACGCCCGGCCCAGTTCATCTTCCGTTCACTCGGCTTCTTTACGTTCCAAGTGCCACTGACGTCCAACCGAAGCCTGGGTAAATGGAACACATCACGCTGCTCCTAGCGATCGTGATCGTTACCGCGCTGGTCTTTGATTTCACCAACGGTTTCCACGACACCGCCAACGCGATGGCGACGACCATCTCGACAGGCGCTCTCAAGCCGAAGACGGCGGTGGCCATGTCCGCCGTGCTGAACCTCGTCGGAGCGTTCCTCTCCGTCGAAGTCGCGAAGACGATCTCCGGCGGCATCGTCAATGAGGACGGCCTCAAGACAGAGGTCATTTTCGCGGCGCTGGTGGGCGCCATCCTCTGGAATCTGCTGACCTGGCTGCTCGGCCTGCCGTCCAGCTCCTCGCACGCCCTGTTCGGCGGCCTCATCGGCGCCGCGGTCATGTCGATGGGCTGGTCCTCGGTCAACGGCGGGACCGTCGTCACCAAGATCCTGCTGCCCGCGGTCGCCGCTCCGCTCGTCGCCGGCATCGCCTCGATGCTGGCGACCCGCCTGACCTACCGCATCAGCAAGAAGACGGACCAGCGGGCGACCGCCAAGGGCTACCGCGCGGGGCAGATCGCCTCCGCGGGTCTCGTCTCCCTCGCGCACGGCACGAACGACGCGCAGAAGACGATGGGCATCATCACGCTCGCCCTGATCACCGGTGGCGCCATCGCGCCCAACGCCGACCCGCCGCTGTGGGTCATCGTCTCGGCCGGTATCGCCATCGCGCTCGGTACGTACCTGGGCGGCTGGCGCATCATCCGGACCATGGGCAAGGGCCTCACCGAACTCGCGCCGCAGCAGGGCTTCGCGGCGCAGACCAGTGCGGCGACGGCGATCCTCGCCTCCTCGCACCTGGGCTTCTCGCTCTCCACCACGCAGGTCTGCTCCGGCGGTGTGATGGGCGCGGGCCTCGGCCGCAAGGGCGGCGTGGTCCGCTGGTCGACCGCCTCCCGGATGTTCATCGCGTGGGGCCTGACGCTGCCGGCCGCCGGTCTGGTGGGCGCGGGCGCCGAGTTCCTCACCAAGCAGGGACCGTGGGGCATCGGCCTCACCGCCGCGCTGCTCGTGATCGGCTCCGGCATCATCTGGAAGCTCTCGCGTCGCAACTCCATCGACCACACCAACGTCACGGCGGACGAGCCGCACACCGCCCCCGCGCAGGAGGCTCCGGGTGTCGTGACGGCCGCGATCGCCTCGGTCACCCCGCCGCCGGCGGGCACGGTCGAGCCGGCCGAGTCCGAGGCGAAGATCCACGACCGGCCGAAGGCCGGTGCGGTGAACGACCCCGCGCGCCCCGCCGGCGCCACGCTGTAGTGCAGAAGGAAGCAGGGCAGGAATGAAGATCGACTGGGCGGCCCTCGGCTCCGTCTTCGGCGTCTCTCTCGTCGTCACCGTGGCCCTCGTCGGCCTGTTCACCCTCGGCATCGTGGGCCTCTCCAAGCGGGAGACGGCGGCGCGCGACGGTGGCTCGGCGGCGGTCACGACGTCCGGGGCGTACGTCTGCTTCGCGCTCTGCGCGGCGGCCGTGGCCTACGGGATCTATCTGATCGTGGCCTGACCCGGCTCAGGACACAGCGCTGGGTGTACGAAGGCGGGGTGCGGGACGTTCGGCGTCCGGCACCCCGCCTTCGTGCGCCTGAACAGCAAGTTGACGTGCCAACTCGGAGCGTGGTGGACTTCCCCCGCCATATACGGCAGCAGTTGAGGAAGCCGGTGCGAATCCGGCGCGGTCCCGCCACTGTGAACCCCCTTCTCCAAAGGGGCGAGCCAGGAACTCTCGCTGCCGGTCTCTTCGAACCAGGGCGTGGACACCCTGAGTGAGGACACCTACCGCCATGTTCGCCCCGCGCGGCACCTGGCGGCACGAGCGCGTGTACGCGTGCGGTGCCGCCGCCGGAATCCTCGCCGACCTTCTTCTTGGCGATCCGCGCCGTGGGCACCCCGTCGCCGGATTCGGCCGCGCCGCCGCGGCCGTCGAGCGCGGGCTGTGGCGGGACCACCGTGGCGCGGGCGCCCTGCACACCGCGGTGTGTGCCGGTGGCGCCGCCGCTCTCGCCGCTGCCGCCTCCCGTCTCGTACGCCGCTCCCCCGCCGCCTCCGTCGCGCTGACGGCCGCCGCCACCTGGGCCGTCGTCGGCGGCACCTCGCTGGGCAGGGAGGCGCGGGCGGTCGGGTCCGCGCTCGACGCCGGGGACGTGGAGCTCGCGCGGGAGCTGCTGCCCCGGCTGTGCGGCCGTGACCCGCAGGGACTCGACGCCGCCGGGATCGCGCGGGGCGTCGTGGAGTCCGTCGCCGAGAACACCTCCGACGCCGTCGTGGGCGCGCTCGTGTGGGGCGCGCTCGGCGGGGTGCCGGGCCTGGTCGCCTTCCGCGCCGTGAACACGCTCGACGCGATGGTCGGGCACAAGTCCGTGAAGTACCGGCGATTCGGCTGGGCCTCGGCCCGCCTCGACGACGTCGCCGGCTGGCCTGGGGCCCGGCTGACGGGTGCGCTCGCCGTCCTCGCCGGTGGCAGGCCCCGGGAGGCACTGGGCGCGTGGCGGGCGGACGCCGGGCGGCATCCGAGTCCGAACGCGGGCGTCGTCGAGTCCTCCTTCGCGGGGGCCCTCGGGGTGCGGCTCGGCGGGACCTTGGCGTACGGCGGCCGGGTCGAGCACCGGCCGGTGCTGAACGCGCCGGGGCGAGCGGTCGAGGTACGTGATGTGGATCGGGCCGTGCGGCTGTCACGGCGGGTGTCTCTGTTGGCGTTGGGAGTCTGTGTGGGTGCGCGACTGGTACGAGCACGGGGGCGGCGATGACGGGCGGAGGGCTCCTCGTCGCGGGGACCACCTCCGACGCCGGGAAGAGTGTCGTCACCGCCGGGATCTGCCGGTGGCTGGTGCGGCAAGGTGTGAAGGTCGCGCCGTTCAAGGGGCAGAACATGTCCCTGAACTCGTTCGTGACCAGGGAGGGCGCCGAGATCGGGCGGGCCCAGGCGATGCAGGCGCAGGCCGCGCGGGCAGAGCCCAGCGCGCTCATGAACCCCGTACTGCTGAAGCCGGGCAGTGACCGCAGCAGCCAGGTCGTCCTCATGGGCAAGCCCGTGGGCGAGCTGAGCGCGCGTGGCTACCACGGCGGACGGCAGGCGGCGCTGCTCGACACCGTGGTGGGGTGCCTGGAAGAGCTGCGGGCCACCCATGACGCCGTGATCTGTGAGGGCGCCGGGTCACCCGCCGAGATCAATCTGCGGCGCACGGACATCGTGAACATGGGGCTCGCGCGGGCCGCGCGGCTTCCGGTGCTCGTCGTCGGCGACATCGACCGGGGCGGGGTCTTCGCGTCGTTCTTCGGGACCACCGCGCTGCTCGCGCCGGAGGACCAGGAACTGCTCGCCGGATATCTCGTCAACAAGTTCCGGGGCGACGTGAGCCTGTTGGAGCCCGGCCTCGACATGCTCAAGTCCCTTACCGGGCGCGACACTTACGGTGTCCTCCCGTTCCAGCACGGCCTCGGCATCGACGAGGAGGACGGGCTCCGGGTGTCCCTGCGGGGCTCCGTACGGGAGTCGGTCGTGGCGCCGCCCGTGGGCGAGGACGTGCTGCGGGTCGCCGTGTGCGCGGTGCCGTTGATGTCCAACTTCACCGACGTGGACGCGCTGGCCGCCGAGCCCGGTGTCGTGGTGCGGTTCGTCGACCGGGCCGAGGAGCTCGTCGACGCGGACCTGGTCGTGGTGCCGGGGACGCGCGGCACCGTGAAGGCCCTGGAGTGGCTGCGCGAGCGCGGGCTCGCGGACGCCCTTGCGCGGCGGGCGGCCGAGGGACGCCCGGTGCTCGGCATCTGCGGCGGGTTCCAGGTGCTCGGCGAGTCCATCGAGGACGAGGTCGAGTCGCGGGCCGGGACGGTCGACGGGCTCGGACTGCTTCCCGTACGCGTGCGGTTCGAGGCCGAGAAGACCCTCGCGCGGCCGGTCGGCGAGGCGCTCGGGGAGTACGTCGACGGGTACGAGATCCATCACGGTGTCGCCGAAGTACTCGGCGGAGAAGCGTTCTTGGACGGGTGCCGGGTCGGGGCCGTGTGGGGGACACACTGGCACGGTTCGCTGGAGTCGGACGGGTTCCGGCGGGCGTTCCTGCGGGCCGTCTCCGACGCGGCGGGGCGGCGGTTCGTGCCCGCGCCGGACACGTCGTTCGAGGCGCTTCGGGAGGAGCAGCTCGATCGGCTCGGGGATCTGATCGAGCGGCATGCGGATACGGATGCGCTCTGGCGGTTGATCGAGGGGGGCGCGCCTGCGGGGTTGCCGTTCGTGCCGCCGGGGGCGCCGTGATGGGAAGTCGCCCCCGCCGCCCCTTCCCGTCCCGTCCCCGGGGGCTGCGCCCCCGGACCCCCGAAAAGATTGCGCAGTTCCCCGCGCCCCTAATGATGGAGGTCCGTTTTCGATGAGCACCCCTTACCCGTTCACCGCCGTCGTCGGGCAGGACGATCTGCGGCTTGCTCTGTTGTTGAATGCCGTGTCGCCCGCCGTTGGTGGTGTGCTCGTGCGCGGGGAGAAGGGGACCGCCAAGTCCACCGCCGTACGTGCCCTGTCCGCGCTCATGCCGGGCGTCGACGTCGTCTCCGGGTGCCGGTTCTCGTGTGATCCGGTGACGCCCGATCCGCAGTGCCCCGACGGTCCGCACACCGACACCCCGGGCACCCAACGGGCCACGCGCATGGTCGAGTTGCCGGTCGGTGCCTCCGAGGACCGGCTCGTGGGCGCGCTCGACATCGAGCGGGCGCTGTCCGAGGGCGTGAAGGCCTTCGAGCCGGGACTGCTCGCCGACGCGCATCGCGGAATTCTGTATGTGGATGAAGTCAATCTGCTGCACGACCACCTTGTTGACCTGCTGCTCGACGCCGCCGCCATGGGCGCCTCGTACGTCGAGCGCGAGGGCGTCTCCGTACGGCATGCCGCGCGCTTCCTCCTCGTAGGGACGATGAACCCCGAAGAGGGCGAGCTGCGGCCGCAGTTGCTCGACCGGTTCGGGCTGACCGTGGAGGTCGCCGCGTCGCGTGAGCCGGAGCAGCGGGTGGCGGTCGTCAAGCGGCGGCTCGCCTACGACGACGACCCCGAGGGCTTCGTCGGCCGGTGGGCCGAGGACGAGGCCGAGGTGCGGGAGCACATCGTCGCCGCGCGCGAGCTGCTGCCCCAAGTGCGGCTTGGTGACCGGGCGTTGACGCAGATCGCGGCGACGTGCGCGGCCTTCGAGGTGGACGGCATGCGCGCCGACATCGTGATGGCGCGCACGGCCACCGCGCTCGCCGCCTGGGCGGGGCGCACCGACGTCCTCGCGGAGGACGTGCGGCAGGCCGCGCTGCTCGCGCTCCCGCACCGCAGGCGCCGGAACCCCTTTGACGCGCCGGGACTCGACGAGGACAAGCTCGACGAGACCCTGGACGAGTTCGGGCCGCAGGAGGAGCCCGAGGGCGACCCCGAGGGCGACGGGGACGACGATCCCGACGGTGGGCCCGACGGCGGTGGCCCCGGTGGCGGCGTGCCGCCGCAGGACGGCCCGCACGACGGCCCCCAGGAGACCAAGGACCCGCAGGACTCGCAGGACACACAGGACCCGCAGGACGCTCCGGCCGGTGACGACCGGGAGGACTCCCCCGAGGAGCCCGCAGCCGCCCCCGCGGCCGGCGCCGGGGCCCCCGAGCAGAAGCCCGTGGCGGCCGGTGAGCCCTTTCGTACGAAGATGCTGAGCGTTCCCGGTCTGGGCGAGGGCGCGGCGGGGCGGCGGTCCCGGGCGCGTACCGAGCACGGCCGCACCACGGGGGCGACGCGGCCCCGTGGCGCCCTGACGAAGCTGCACCTGGCGGCGACCGTGCAGGCCGCCGCCCCGCACCAGCGGGCGCGCGGGCGCAGCGGCCGGGGGCTCGTCGTACGCCGTGACGACCTGCGGCAGGCGACCCGCGAGGGGCGCGAGGGGAACCTCGTCCTGTTCGTGGTCGACGCCTCGGGGTCGATGGCGGCGCGGCAGCGGATGACCGCCGTCAAGGGCGCCGTGCTGTCGCTGCTGCTCGACGCGTACCAGCGGCGGGACAAGGTGGGGCTCGTGACCTTCCGGAAGTCGGCGGCCGAGGTCGCGCTGCCGCCCACGTCGAGCGTGGACACGGCAGCGGCCCGCCTGGAGTCGCTGCCGACCGGTGGGCGCACCCCGCTGGCGGCCGGGCTGCTGAAGGCGCACGAGGTGCTGCGCGTGGAGCGGCTGCGGGATCCGGCGCGGCGGCCGCTGATGGTCGTCGTGACCGACGGGCGGGCGACCGGCGGCCCTGAGCCCGTACAACTGGCGGGCCGCGCGGCCGGGCTGCACGCGGCCGAGGGAACGGCGAGCGTCGTCGTCGACTGCGAGACCGGCATGGTGCGGCTCGGGCTCGCCGGGGAGCTGGCCGGCCGGCTCGGCGGCACCGCCGTCACGCTGGACGAGCTGCGGGCGGATTCCATCGCCGGGCTCGTGAAGGACGTCACTGGAACGCAGAACATCATCAGGAGGGCCGCTTAAATGCCGCAGGGACAGCCGAGCGTCGTACCGAACGACGGGCTGACGACACGTCAGCGCCGCAACCGACCGCTGGTGTTCGTGCACACCGGCATCGGCAAGGGCAAGTCGACCGCCGCTTTCGGGCTCGCGCTGCGCGCCTGGAACCAGGGCTGGCCGATCGGGGTGTTCCAGTTCGTCAAGTCGGCGAAGTGGAAGGTCGGCGAGGAGAACGCGCTCAAGACGCTCGGCGCGACCGGCGAGGGCGGCACCGTGGCCTGGCACAAGATGGGCGAGGGCTGGTCGTGGGTGCAGCGCGACGACCAGGCCGACAACGAGGAGAAGGCGCGCGAGGGCTGGGAGCAGGTCAAGCGTGACCTGGCCGCCGAGACCTACAAGCTGTACGTGCTCGACGAGTTCGCCTACCCGATGCACTGGGGCTGGATCGACGTGGACGACGTCGTCGAGACGCTGCGGAACCGTCCCGGGCAGCAGCACGTCGTCATCACCGGCCGCAACGCCCCTGAGAAGCTGGTCGAGTTCGCGGATCTCGTCACCGACATGTCGAAGGTGAAGCACCCGATGGACGAGGGCCAGAAGGGCCAGCGGGGCATCGAATGGTAGGAACACAGACCGTGGGCGTGCCCCGCCTGGTGGTCGCCGCGCCCGCCTCCGGCACCGGCAAGACGACCGTGGCGACGGGCCTGATGGCGGCGTTCGCCGAGCGCGGGCTCGCCGTGTCGCCGCACAAGGTGGGGCCCGACTACATCGACCCCGGCTACCACGCCCTCGCGACCGGCCGTCCCGGGCGGAACCTCGACGCGTACATGTGCGGGCCCGAGCTCGTCGCCCCGCTGTTCGCGCACGGGGCGGCGGGGTGCGAACTCGCCGTCGTGGAAGGCGTGATGGGGCTGTTCGACGGTGTGTCGGGAGAGGGCGAGCTGGCCTCGACGGCCCATGTCGCGAAGCTGCTGAAGGCCCCGGTCGTGCTCGTCGTCGACGCCTCCTCGCAGTCGCGGTCGGTGGCGGCGCTCGTGCACGGCTTCGCCTCCTTCGACCCCGAGGTGCGCCTCGCGGGCGTCATCCTCAACAAGGTCGGCTCCGACCGCCACGAGGAGCTGTTGCGCGAGGCCATGGAGGAGGTCGGCGTCCCGGTGTACGGGGCCCTGCGTCGCACCCCTCAAGTCGCCACACCGGCACGGCACTTGGGTTTGGTTCCGGTGGCCGAGCGGAGTGCGGGGGCGGTGGACTCCGTCCGGGCCTCTGCCGCGATGGTGCGGGAGGGGTGTGATCTGGAGGGGTTGCTGGGGTTGGCGCGTACGGCGCCGCCTCTCCATACGGAGGTGTGGGGTCCCGGTGGGCCGGAAGCGGTGGGCGGCAGCGGGGCTGAGGTCACGGGGCTCCGCCCCGGACCCCGCTCCTCAAACGCCGGAGGGGCTGGATTTGCCGGAGGGGCTGGAGTTGTGGCGGTCGCGGGGGGTGCCGCGTTCACGTTCTCGTACACCGAGCACACGGAACTGCTGCGCGCGGCGGGTGCGGAGGTCGTCACGTTCGATCCGCTGCGCGACGAGCAGCTTCCCGAGAACACCGCGGCCGTGGTGATCGGCGGCGGCTTCCCGGAGGTCTACGCCCCCGAGCTCTCCGCCAACGAACAGCTCCGCAAGGCCGTGGCCGAACTGGCCCGCGGCGGCGCGCCCGTGCTCGCCGAGTGCGCGGGCCTGCTCTACCTGTCGCGTTCGCTCGACGGACAGCCGATGTGCGGGGTGCTCGACGCGGACGCGAAGATGTCCGGCCGGCTCACCCTCGGCTACCGGGACGCCGTGGCCCTGTCCGACAGCCCGCTCACCCGGGCGGGGGCCCGGCTGCGCGGCCACGAGTTCCACCGGACCGTGCTTGAGCCGGGCGCGGGGCCCACACCCGCGTGGGGCATGCGGCTGCCGACGCGGCGCGTCGAGGGCTTCGTCGAGGGCGGCGTGCACGCCAGCTATCTGCACACGCACTGGGCGGCGCTGCCGGAGATCGCACACCGCCTCGTCCAGTGGAGCGGCGCACGGTGAACGGGTCAGCCCGCGATGCCGACCACGAGCCAGATGAAGGCCACGCCCGCGACGGTGCACAGCAGCGTCGAGCGGGCCGGGTGCTCGTGGTGAGCCTCGGGGAGGATCTCGGCGGCGGCCAGGTAGAGCAGCACGCCGCCGAAGAAGCCGAGATAGCAGCCGAGCAATTGCTCCGGAATGGTGAACAGGAGCGTCGACGCGGCGCCCACGACGGGCGCCGCGGCGTCCGCGAACAGCATCATCAGCGCCTTGCGGCGGGCGTTCCCGTAGAGCCGGGTGATCGTGTACGTGTTGAAGCCGTCGGCGAAGTCGTGGGCGATCACGGCGAGCGCCACGGCCGTGCCCATGCCGCCGCCGATCTGGAAGGCGGCGCCGATCGCCATGCCGTCCATCAGGCTGTGCCCGACCATCGCGGACGCCGCCGTGAGCCCCACCTCGGGGGCCCGGCCGCCCGACGCCCCTTCCTCCGCCCCGTGGGCGGCCTGGCGGCGGGCCAGCAGGTGCTCCATGATGTGCGCTGCGAGGAACCCGGCCACGAACAGCAGCAGCGCCGCCGGCACCCCGTGCACCTCGCCGCCCGCCGCTTCCAGGGCCTCGGGCAGCAGGTCGAGGCCGACCACGCCGAGCATCAGGCCACCGGCGAGGCCGAGCACCAGGTGGCGCCGGTCGGTGACCCGCTGCGCGGTCCAGCCGCCGACCAAAGTCATTACGAAGGCGCTCAGCGCCACGATCACGGCCATGGCCCCTTGCTAACCCATCCGGGGGTCTCTCCGCACATCCTGCGTGGCGTGGTCGTCGGTGTCGGCGCCCGGTCCGGCGCGTCGGCCGACGAGGTGCTCGGGCTCGTCCGGGCCGTGCTGGCCGAGGCCGGCGCGACGGACGTGCTGGCGCTCGCGACGCTGCACGCGAAGGGCCGGGAGCCCGGCATCGTCGCGGCGGCCGAGGCGCTGGGCGCGCCCCTGGAGACGTACGACGCCGAGCGGCTCGCCGCCGTCCCCGTGCCGCATCCGTCCTCGCGGACCCGCGCCGCCGTGGGCACCCCTTCGGTCGCCGAGGCCGCCGCGCTCGTACGCGGGGGTGAACTGCTCGTCCCGAAGCGGACGTCGACCGGGGCGGGCGGGGGCCCGGGCCGGGTGACGTGTGCGGTGGCGCGACCGGGGTAGGGACCGGCCCTGCTTCGCCACCTCCCCCTGGATCCCCCTCTCGACCTCCCGCAAGGAGCCCCACCCGATGCACACCCCTCCCCCGGCCCTGCTCGCCGCCCTGGAGCAACGGCTCGACGACGTTCTGGGCGGCGGCCGTCGCACGCCGCGCGACCGTGCCGATGTGACCGTGCTGCTCGTCGGGGCCGGCTCGGCGGACTCCGCGGCCAACGCCGAACTCGCCGCCGCCGCACGGCTGTTGTGGGAAGGAAGCGGCTGCGCGGGCGTGGAGACGGCGTATGTGTCGGCGGCGCCGGACGTGCCCGCGGGGCTCGACCGGTGCGCGGCGCTCGGCGCGCGGCGGGTCGTCGTACTGCCTTACGGAACCCTGCCCTCGGAGCGGTTCCACGCGCAGGCCGTGGGGTGGGCGGCGGCACATCCGAAGGTGGATGTGCGCTGCGCGGCCGCCCCCGCCACGACGGATCCGGTCGACGGGCCCGATCTGCGGCACCACGGGGACGCCGAAGTCCGCGACGAGGGCGAGAAGTTGACGGACCTCGCGGTGAACGTGCGCACGGGCACGCCGCCGACCTGGCTGCGGGAACACATCGCCGGGTCCCTGGAAGGGCTCGCGGCGTATCCCGACGGGCGGGCGGCGCGGGCCGCGGTGGCGGCGCACCACGGGGTGCCGGTGGAGCGGGTGCTGCTCACGGCCGGGGCGGCGGAGGCGTTCGTGCTGCTCGCGCGGGCGCTGCGGGTGCGCAGACCCGTCGTCGTGCACCCGCAGTTCACCGAGCCCGAGGCCGCGTTGGAGGATGCCGGGCACGCGGTGGGCCGGGTGCTGTTGCGGGCGGAGGACGGGTTCAGGATCGATCCGGCGCTCGTTCCGTACGACGCCGATCTGGTGGTCGTCGGCAATCCGACGAACCCGACCTCGGTGCTGCACCCGGCGGACGCGCTGACCCGGCTGGCGCGGCCGGGGCGGTTCCTGGTGGTCGACGAGGCGTTCATGGACGCCGTGCCGGGCGAGCGGGAGTCGCTGGCCGGGCGGACGGACGTACCGGGGCTCGTGGTGCTGCGGAGCCTGACGAAGACGTGGGGCCTGGCCGGGTTGCGGGTCGGGTACGTGGTGGCGGAGCCGGAGGTGGTGGCGGCGCTCGAGCGGGCGCAGCCGCTGTGGCCGGTGTCCTCCCCCGCACTCGTCGCCGCGCAGGCGTGCGTGTCCGCTCGCGGGGTGGCGGAGGCGGCGGAGGCGGCGGTTGCCGTCGCGGCGGACCGGGAGTATCTGGTGGGGCTGCTGCGGGGGTTGGCGTCGTACGGGGTGTCGGTGGCCGGGCCCGCGGAGGGCCCGTTCGTGCTGGTGCGGGTGCCGGACGCGGGGTCCGTGCGGGAGCGGTTGCGGGGGGCCGGGTTCGCGGTGCGGCGGGGGGACACGTTTCCGGGGCTCGGGCGGGACTGGGTCCGGGTCGCCGTCCGGGACCGCGGCACCAGCGACACATTCGCTGCCGCGCTGGCCGGGGTTCTTAAATCAAGCCCCTGCGGCGCTGAGGCCACGGGGCTCCGCCCCGGACCCCGCTCCTCAATCGCCGGAGGGGCTTAAATTTGGTGACCCGAACAGTTACACCCGGTTGCGGCCCCGGCGGGCCATCGCCACCGCGCCGCCGCCCGCGGCGAGCAGCACGATCGCGCCACCCGCGATGTACGGAGTCATATCGTTGCCGCCCGTCTCCGCCAGGTCCTGCTGGTGCGTCTTCTCGACCGGGGCCTCGGCCTGCTCACCCTGCGGCTTCGGAGCCGCGGGCGCCGGCGCCGCCTTCGGCGTCTCGCAGGTGGCCTCCGCGAGTGTGACCTCGCCGTCGACCTCCGCGACGTTGAGGTTCAACGGGTTGACGTGGACCTTGAGTTGGAGGGCGGAGGCCGCCGCCGTGGTGTCCGTCGTGGACCGGTTGGAGAGGCCGAGTGTCACCTCGCCGACCCCGGGGACCTTGATGGACGTCGTGCCGCCGGTCGACAGCGTGATCTTCTTGCCGAGGACGGTGACGCCGCCCAGCAGGTTCGACTCGGCGACCGGCTTCTCGCCCGCCACGCACAGCGCCCTGGACGTGACCTGGTCGACCTCGATGAGGGAGAGCAGCGGAAGGCCGGGGACGTGCACCTTGGCCTGGGCGAGCCGTGTGAGCCCTTCCGCCTTTCCGCCCTCGACCGTGGCCTTCGTCCGCGCCACGTCCGCGCGCAGCACGCTGAACGGCTGCCCGCCGTCGACCCCGTCCAACTGGGCGGTCAGCGCGGTCCTGTCGGCGCTCTTGGGCGCCCGCACCTCGTTCAGCGAGACCTTGAGCGGGACGTTCACGGTCTTGTTGAGGAGCGATACGTCGAGTCCGGTGCGGAGCACGACGGCACCGGCCTTGCCGCCGCTGTGTTCGGTGGCGGCGGCCGGGCCCGCGGTCGCGAGCACGGTGGGGCCGAGGGCGAGCGCGGTGGCGGCGGCGGTCGCGGCGAGGCGACGGGCGGGCGTGCGCAGGACGGTGGTCAGGGTGGAGCTGGGCATGCTGGTGGGACCCCCAGAGAGAGCTGAACCGGGACAGGCGCCGGGACGGGACGGTCCCGGCTGGTCATCGTGGAGGGAATCTTTACGCACTGAGAGTGAACGGTCAGCAACCAGGCGTGAGTTCACCCCAACGGGGCGTTTCCGCGCACGTCTTCGAATCTTCAGGCTCGTGCGTTCCCATCCGCCCCACCGATATCGCCCGCGAGTCGCCCGTACGGGGGTAACGCCGCGTCAACCCACCACGTTGCCCCGCAGCACGATCCTGCGCGGCGCCGCCAGCACCCGTACGTCCTCGCGCGGGTCCGCCCCGTAGACCACGAGGTCCGCGGACACGCCCTCCTCCAGGCCGGGGCGGCCGAGCCAGGAGCGCGCGCCCCACGCCGTCGCCGAGAGCGCCTCGACGGGCGGGATGCCGGCCCGTACGAGCTCCTCGACCTCGCCCGCCACCAGGCCGTGCGCGAGGGAGCCGCCCGCGTCCGTGCCGACGTAGACCGGGACCCCGGCGTCGTAGGCGTTGCGGACGGTGTCGTAGCGGCGGTCGTAGAGGCGGCGCATGTGCGCGGACCACTCGGGGAACTTGCCCTCGCCGCCCGCCGCGAGCTGCGGGAACGTGGCGATGTTCACGAGGGTCGGGACGATCGCGACACCGCGCTCCGCGAACAGCGGGATGGTGTCGTCGGTCAGGCCCGTGGCGTGCTCGACGCAGTCGATGCCCGCCTCGACGAGATCGCGCAGGGAGTCCTCCGCGAAGCAGTGGGCCGTGACGCGGGCGCCGAGGCGGTGCGCCTCGGCGATCGCCGCCCCGACCGCGTCGCGCGGCCAGCAGGCGCCGAGGTCGCCCGTCGCCCGGTCGATCCAGTCGCCGACGAGCTTGACCCAGCCGTCGCCGCGGCGTGCCTCCTGGGCGACGTACGCGACGAGCTCGTCCGGCTCGATCTCGTGCGCGAAGTTGCGGATGTAACGGCGGGTGCGGGCGATGTGCCGGCCCGCGCGGATGATGCGCGGCAGATCCTCGCGGTCGTCGACCCAGCGGGTGTCGGAAGGGGAGCCCGCGTCGCGCAGCAGCAGCGTGCCGTGGTCGCGGTCGGTCAGGGCCTGCTTCTCGGCGGTCTCGGCGTCGACGGGGCCGTGCGTGCCGAGCCCGACGTGGCAGTGCGCGTCGACAAGTCCTGGCAGCGCCCAGCCCTCGACCGTGGTGATGTCGGGGCCCGCGGTCCGCGGGCGTTCGTAGGTGATCCGGCCGTCCACCACCCACAGTTCGTCGCGTACGTCGTCGGGCCCGACCAGGACCCGGCCCTTCACGTGCAGCACCCCGCCAATACTCATGCGCGCACCCTACGAGGCGGTGGGTACGCTCGACACCGGCACCCGTACGAACCCGTGAGCGAAGAGAGCACCACCGTGACGCATCCGTTTCTCGACCTGGCCCCGTTGAGCGCCGAGCATTTCGCCTCCATCGAGGACCGTGTCGCTCGACTCATGGACACCTCGCAGGACGTCGTGATCATGCAGGGTGAGGCGCTGCTTCCGCTGGAGGGCGCGATCCGTGCCGCCGCGGGCCCCGGCACGGTGGCGCTGAACGTGATCACCGGCCCGTACGGGCAGACCTTCGGCGACTGGCTGCGCGACTGCGGCGCCACGGTGCACGACCTGGCGGTGCCCTTCCACACGGCCGTCACCGCCGAGCAGGTCGGTCAGGCGCTCGCCGAGCACCCCGAGATCGACTTCGTGTCCCTGGTGCACGCGGAGGCCGCGACCGGCAACACCAACCCGGTCGCCGAGATCGGTGAAGTGGTGCGTGCGCACGGCGCGTTGTTCTACCTGGACGCCGTCGCCTCGATCGCCGCCGAGCCGGTGCTTCCGGACGCGTGGGGCGTGGACCTGTGCGTGATCGGCGCACAGAAGGCGATGGGCGGCCCGGCCGGCGTCTCGGCCGTCTCCGTGAGCGCGCGCGCCTGGGAGCGGATGGCCGCCAACCCGAACGCGCCGCGCCATTCCTATCTCTCGCTCCTCGACTGGAAGCAGCGCTGGGTGGACGGCGGGCGCAAGGCGCTGCTGCACGCGCCGGCGCAGCTGGAGATGCTCGCCCTGGAGGCGTGTGTGGAGCGCATCGAGAGCGAGGACCTGGACGCCCTGATGGCGCGGCACGCATCGGCGGCCGCCGCCACTCGCGCCGGAACGCTCGCGCTGGGCGGTGGACTTGAGCCATACGTCCACGAAGCCCGTGACGCCGCCCCTGTCGCCACTACACTGCGCGCGCCGGCCGGTACGGACGCCCGTGAGCTGGTGGCGAGGGCGCTTGCGGTGGACCCGGTGCTTCCGCTGGTCGCGGGGGGTGGCGCGCTCGCGCAGGAGATGATCCGGGTCAACCACTACGGCCCGCAGGCGACCCGCGGCGTCGTGCAGTCCTCGCTCGCCGCGCTCGGCGGGGCGCTCGCGGAGGCCGGGTTCGAGGTCGATCTGGAAGGGGCGCGAAAGGCGGTCGCGGCCGCCTGGGAATAAGCGCCCCGGCGCACGAACCGGCGCACTCACCTCTAGGCGTCGCCCTTTTCGGGGCGGCGCCTTTGTCTTTATCCAAAAAATATTCAGGCAGAATTATCCCGCATTTTATCAACGCCATCAGGCGAAGCTTCCTGTTCTGCTTCTGCCCGCTTCCTTGCGGCGTAAACACTGAGATTTCATCAACGGGAACCGTCGCAATTCGGACGCGTCTCGTGGCGATTACGACTCTGTGACGTACTCCACACGAATTTAGATACGACCGTTTTGTCCGGGTCAAACTATGACATACCGCCGCGATTTCGTGCGCACGCCCACCCATGCGCGATACCACACAACACCGATTTACGTAACCCCTTCCGCGGGTGCAATCGGGGAAATTGCTCGGTAAATTCAATTTGCATGACCGCCGCACAAGCGCAATTCCTGGAAGTCGCCGCAGTGGCCCCGGTCCCCGACGGACTGAAGATCGACCACCCCGAGGTGGCCGACGGAGCCGCGATCTGGCGTATCGCCCGCGACTCGAAGGTGCTCGACCTCAACTCCTCCTACAGCTACCTGCTGTGGTGTCGCGACTTCGCCGCCACGTCGGTGATCGCCCGCGACGAGAAGGGGGAGGTGGCCGGTTTCATCACCGGTTACGTACGTCCCGACCGACCCGACACCCTCGTGGTGTGGCAGGTCGCCGTGGACGCTGCGCACCGCGGGCGCGGCCTCGCCGCCGCGCTGCTCGACGGGCTGGCCGCGCGAGTGGCGGCGGCGCGTCCGGTCACCATGCTGGAGACCACCATCACGCCCGACAACGCCCCGTCGCAGGCCCTGTTCACCTCGTTCGCCCGCCGGCACCGCGTCGGTGTGGCACGCACCGTGCTGTTCGACGCGGGCCTGTTCCCTGACGAGGGGCACCTGCCCGAGGAGCTGTACCGCATAGGCCCGTCGGCCTGAGCGCGCCCTCGACCCCACTCACCCCGAACCCCCCTCAACTTTCCCTCCCTAGAGGAGTTTTTGCTGTGACCATCACCCAGCCGGACCTGAGCGTCTTCGAGACCCTTGAGTCGGAGGTGCGCAGCTACTGCCGCAGCTGGCCCACCGTCTTCGATCGGGCCCAGGGCAGCCGTATGTACGACGAGGACGGCCACGAGTACCTGGACTTCTTCGCCGGTGCCGGATCGCTCAACTACGGCCACAACAACCCGGTCCTGAAACGCGCCCTGATCGACTACCTGGAGCGCGACAGCGTCGTGCACGGGCTCGACATGTCGACCTCGGCCAAGCGCAACTTCCTGGAGTCCTTCCAGAACATCGTCCTGCGCCCGCGCGACCTGCCCTACAAGGTCATGTTCCCGGGCCCGACGGGCACCAACGCCGTCGAGGCCGCGCTGAAGCTGGCCCGCAAGGTCAAGGGCCGCGAGTCCATCGTGTCCTTCACCAACGCCTTCCACGGCATGTCGCTCGGCGCGCTCGCGGTGACCGGCAACGCGTTCAAGCGCGCGGGCGCCGGCATCCCGCTGGTGCACGGCACGCCGATGCCGTTCGACAACTACCTCGACGGCCAGACGCCCGACTTCATCTGGTTCGAGCGCCTCCTCGAGGACTCAGGATCGGGCCTGAACACCCCGGCCGCCGTGATCGTCGAGACGGTCCAGGGCGAGGGCGGCATCAACGTCGCCCGTGCCGAGTGGCTGCGCAAACTGGCGGATGTCTGCGAACGTTGGGACATGCTCCTGATCGTCGATGACATTCAGATGGGCTGCGGCCGCACCGGTGCCTTCTTCTCCTTCGAGGAGGCGGGCATCACGCCGGACATCGTGACCGTTTCGAAGTCCATCAGTGGGTACGGGCTCCCCATGTCCCTGTGCATGTTCAAGCCGGAGCTCGACATCTGGGAGCCGGGCGAGCACAACGGCACGTTCCGCGGCAACAACCCGGCGTTCGTGACGGCGGCCGCTGCCCTGGAGACGTACTGGACCGACGGCGCGGCCATGGAGAAGCAGACCCTGGAGCGCGGCGAGCAGGTCGACGAGGTGCTCAGCGCGCTGCGCACGGAGTACGCCGACGAGATCGTCGAATACCGCGGCCGCGGCCTGGTCTGGGGCATCGAGTTCCGTGACAAGGACCGGGCCAACAAGGTCGCCAAGCGGGCCTTCGAGCTGGGCCTGCTCATCGAGACCTCCGGCCCCGAGAGCGAGGTCGTCAAGCTGCTTCCGGCGCTGACGATCACGCGCGAAGAGCTGGACGAGGGGCTTCGCACGCTCACCCGAGCCGTGCGCGAGACCGCCTGACCAGCACCACCAAGTTACGAGGAAAGGCAGCAACTCACCGTGATTGTCCGTTCGTTCAAGGAGATAGAGAACACCGACCGACACGTGAAGTCGGCGACCGGCACCTGGGAGAGCAAGCGCATCGTGCTTGCCAAGGAGAAGGTCGGCTTCTCTCTGCACGAGACGATCCTCTACGCGGGGACCGAGACCGACATGTGGTACGCCAACCACATCGAGGCCGTGCTGTGTGTGGAGGGCGAGGCCGAGCTCACCAACCGGGAGACCGGTGAGACGCACTGGATCGAGCCAGGAACGATGTACCTCCTGGACGGCCACGAGAAGCACACCATGCGCCCGAAGACCGACTTCCGCTGCGTCTGCGTGTTCAACCCTCCGGTGACCGGACGGGAGGACCACGACGAGAACGGCGTCTACCCGCTGCTGACAGAGGACGAGGAGGCCTGATCCCGATGACGACCGCACCCGACATCACGGACCTGTACCCGACGCGAGGCGCCTCCGAGGTGGCCACGCCGCGTGTCGACCCGGTCGTCTGGTCGGCGGAGGGAGCGCGAGGGCCGATCCGCCAGTCGGACCTCGCCTCCTTCGAGCGGGACGGCTTCCTCGCCATCGACGAGCTGATCGGCCCGGACGAGATCGGCATCTACCAGGCCGAGTTGAACCGTCTGGTGACCGATCCGACGATGCGCGCCGACGAGCGTTCCATCGTCGAGAAGCAGTCGCAGGAGATCCGCTCGGTCTTCGAGATCCACAAGATCAGCGAGGTCTTCGCCAATCTGGTGCGTGACGAGCGCATCGTGGGGCGGGCCCGTCAGATCCTCGGTTCGGACGTCTACGTCCACCAGTCGCGGATCAACGTCAAGCCCGGTTTCGGGGCACGGGGCTTCTACTGGCACTCGGACTTCGAGACCTGGCACGCCGAGGACGGCCTGCCGAACATGCGGACGGTGTCCGTCTCCATCGCGCTGACGGAGAACTACGACACCAACGGCGGGCTCATGATCATGCCCGGCTCGCACAAGACGTTCCTCGGCTGCGCGGGTGAGACGCCGAAGGACAACTACAAGAAGTCGCTGCAGATGCAGGACGCGGGCCTGCCCTCGGACGAGGCCCTCACCAAGTTCGCCGACGCACACGGCATCCAGCTGTTCACCGGCACGTCCGGCTCGGCGACCTGGTTCGACTGCAACGCCATGCACGGCTCCGGCGACAACATCACCCCGTACCCGCGCTCGAACGTGTTCATCGTGTTCAACAGCGTGGAGAACACGGCGGTGGACCCGTTCGCGGCGCCAGTGCGGCGACCCGAGTTCATCGGGGCGCGCGACTTCACTCCGGTGAAGTGATCCTCGTACGCACATGAGTTGGGGCGGGACCGTCTTCGGTCCCGCCCCAACTGCTGTTAACGGGTTACCTGGTTCATCGGGAGGGGTAGTCCGTGTAGCCCTTCTCCGTGCCGCCGAAGAAGGTCGCCGGGTCCGGGGCGTTGTACGGGCCCTCACTCCCGAGGCGGGCCGGCAGGTCCGGGTTGGCGAGGAAGAGGGCGCCGAAGCTGAGGATGTCGGCGACGCCGTCCTCGACCAGGCCGAGGGACCTGTGGTCGGTCGGGCCCTCGGTGTGCGCGTTGAGCACGAAGGGGCCGCTGAACCGCTTGCGCAGATCGACGGTCACCTCCCGGCTCTGCTCCCCCACCTCCAGTACGTGCAGGTAGGCGAGGCCCAGCGGTTCCAGGGCGTCGACGAGCGCGGTGTAGGTCTCGACCGTGTCGTGGTCCCCCATGGAGTTGTACGGGTTGCCGGGCGAGAGGCGGATGGCGGTGCGCTCGGCGCCGATGGCGTCGGCGACGGCCCGGACGGCCTCCAGGGCGAACCGGATCCGGTTCGCCACGCTGCCGCCCCACTCGTCGGTCCGCAGATTCGTGCCGGGCGACAGGAACTGGTGGATCAAGTAGCCGTTGGCCCCGTGCAGTTCGACGCCGTCGAAGCCCGCCGCCACGGCGCCGCGGGCGGCCTCGGCGAAGTCGGCCACGGTCGCACGGACCTCGTCCGAGGTCAGCTCGCGCGGGGTCGTGAAGTCCTGGAAGCCCTCGTTCGTGAAGGCCTGGCCCACCGGGGCGACGGCGGACGGGGCGACCGGGGCGCCGCCGTCCGGCTGCAGCGACGGGTGGCCGATCCGGCCCGCGTGCATCACCTGGGCGAAGATCTTGCCGCCCGCGGCGTGCACCGCGTCGGTGACCGGGCGCCAGGAATCGATCTGCTCCGCCGTGTGCAGGCCCGGCGTCCAGGCATAGCCCTGGCCCACGGCCGAGGGCTGGATCCCCTCGGTGACGATGAGCCCCGCCGAGGCGCGCTGCGCGTAGTACTCGGCGGTCAGGGCGGTGGCGGTGCCGCCCTCGCCGGCCCGGCTGCGGGTCATGGGGGCCATGGCTATGCGGTTGGCCAGGCGGGTGCCGGGGAGGTCGATGGGGTCGAAAGCGGTGGTCATGGCTACTCCGTTTCGGAAAGATTGGTCGGCCAAGCAATTGCCTCGCCCTCACTGTAACGCATTACTTGGCCGACCAAGGTAATCTTGTGGACAAGCCGAGAGGAGCCCCCATGTCCCCCACCACCGACGACCCCGCCTGTACCGACCAGATCCCGGTCGCCGCCCGCAGCGGCCCCGTCAGCCTGGCCCTCTCCCGCGTCGCCCGGCTGCACCGGATCGCCGCCGGGCAGCGGCTGCGCGGGCTCGGCCTCTATCCGGGGCAGGAGTTCGTGATGATGCACCTGTGGGACAAGGGGCCCGTGCGTCAGTCCGAGCTGATCAAGACGCTCGACCTGGATCCGTCCACGGTCACGAAGATGCTGCAACGCCTGGAGCAGTCCGGGCACGTGCGCCGCACCCCCGACCCGGGCGACCGCCGCGCGTCACTCGTCGAGGCGACGGACCGCAGTTGCGGGCTCCTGGAGGACGTGGCGGGGGTGTGGGGAACGCTGGAGGAGCAGACCCTGGCGGGGCTCTCCGAGCGGGACCGGGCGGAGTTCGCTCGGCTGCTGTCCCTGGTCGAGGGCAATCTGTGTGCGGAGGCCGGGGCGGCTCAGTGCCCGTAAGGGGTCACAGCCAGGCCAGTTGAGCCGCCCGGTTCAGGAGGGTGCGGGCCGCCGTCGGGTCGCCGGTGCCCGGCGGGAGGGTGTCGGGGGCGGTGCGGCCGCCGATGAGGAGGCAGAAGTCGACCGGGTCCAGGGCGATTTCGGCCCTCACCGGCTCGTCCTCGGAACCGAGGACCCACTCCGTGGTGCGGCTCGCGTCCGTGACGGTGAGGGCGACGGGCGGGGCCTTCGGGCCGAGCGCCTGGCCGAGGATCCGCACGGCCAGCCGGACCAGGCGCCACAGATGACCTGCGGGCGGCGGGGGCACGGGGCGGTCCAGGGCGCGGCCGATGTCGTGGCTGTGGATCCACGTCTCGAAGGCGCGGACCAGGAAGTGCTCGGCGACGGGCAGCCGCGCCCCCATCAACGTAGCGGCCTGCGCGGCGAGTTCGGGGTCGGTGGCGGCCGGGGCGGCGAGCAGCTCGGCGGCCCGGTCGCGCCAGACGGCCACGGTGGCGTGCGGGTCACGCGCGCGTTCGTGGGCGATGACGGTGCGGGTGCGGGCCTCCCAGGCGGTGCGCCAGTCGCCGCCGTCGTCCGGCGCGTCGGCGGGCGGTTCGTGGGCGGGCGGTTCGTGGGCCGGCAGCCCCAGGTGGACGGCCAGTGGCTCGTCGGCGGCGATGAGGTGCGCGACCGTGTCACGCACCGTCCAGCCGTGGACCACCTCCGTGGACCATGCGTCGTCCGCCTCGGCGAGCAGCGCCTGGAGGGCGGCGACGGTGGCCGCGTAGGGCTGGGCGTGGGGAGCGGCGGCGGGGGCGGCGCGGGGTACGGGCGGGCGGTGCGCCAGGGCCGCGGCGAGCGGCCCGGTGCCGGTACGGAACGGGTGACCCGCCGCGTCGTCCTGCGGCACGTCTGCCGCCCCGTGCCCGTTCGACCCGTCTCCGTTGGCTCCGTTTCCGTTCGGCCCGTTCAGGGTCCGTACCGTCGCCCTCAGCCGTTCCGCCTCGGCCGCGCACTCCTCGCAGTCCGCCAGATGCGCGGGGACGGCGCGCTGTTCGTCGGCGGGGAGGGCCTGCAGGGCCCAGGCGCCCAGGAGTTCACTCACCGTCGCGTGGTCGCGCGCGTCCGTGGCCATCAGGCACCCCTTTCGTGAGCCTCGTAGCCCGGCTCCGCCGGGTCCGCCAGGGTTTCGGCCAGGCGGTGCAGTGCGGTACGCAGGCGGGTCTTGGCGGTCCCTTCCGGGATGCCGAGTTCCGCCGCCGCCTGACGGTACGTCCGGCCCGCGAAGTACGCCAGATGCACCACCTGACGCTGGGGCAGCGGGAGTTGGGCCAGGGCCGAGTGCAGGAGCAGCGAGCGCTCGCGGTCGACGACCCGCTCGTCGGGCCCCGGGTCGGGGGCCGGGATGGCGTGCAGCGCCGCGTCGTCCGCGGTGACGGCCTTGCGGTGCCGGGCCTCGCTGCGCACCCAGTCGACCGCGCGGCGGTGCGCCAGCATGGTCAGCCAGGTGCGGAGCGAGCCGCGCCGCGCGTCGAAGGCGTAGGGCCGTGCCCACAGATGCGCGAAGACCTCTTGCGCGACGTCGTCCGCCGCGCCCGCCGAGCGTGTGACGCGCACGGCGACACCGCGGACGAGCCCGCTGTACACGTCGTACGCCTCGGAGAGCGCGGCCTCGTCACCGTAGACGAGACGTCGGTGCAGCTCGGCGTCGTCCGCGGCCCGGTCCTTGGGGTCGTACGCATTCGTACGGGCCACCGGCACCACCACCTCGTACTGCCTTCCTAGCGTCCTGGGGACCGGGACGCCAGGGGTCGGCCGGACTTCAGGCGGAGAGTGCGTCGAGGAGGAGGTCGACGTCGGCTGGGGTGTTGTAGAGGTGGAAGGAGGCTCGCAAGTTGCCTGCCCTGTTGGAGACTTCGATACCCGCACGCTGCAAGTCGGCCTGCCTGGAGCCGAGTTCGGGGACCGAGACGATCGGGGAGCCGGGCGAGGGCACCGGTTCGTGTCCGAGCCGCGCGAGGCCCGCGCGGAACCGGTCCGCGAGCGCCAGGTCGTGGGCGTGGATCGCCTCCGGCCCCAACTCCTCGATCAGGGCGAGGGATTGGCGGGCGCCGGTGTACGCGACGAGGCTCTGGGTCTCGTCGAACCTGCGGGCCGAGCGGGCGGGTTCGGTGACGGGTCCGTAGCAGCTGTCCCAGGGGTTCTCGCCCGATACCCAGCCGCCGAAGACGGGTGTGAGCGCGTCGAAGACCTCCGGGTCCCGCGGTCCGACGAAGAAGACGGCGCCGCGCGGGCAGGTCAGCCACTTGAAGGCGACGGAGGCCAGATAGTCGGCGTCGGCCGCGTGCGCGGCGACCGGGTACCAGCCGGATGCCTGCGAGACGTCGACGTAGAGCCGGGCGCCGTGCGTGCGGGTGGCGGCGCGCAGTGCGGGCACGTCGGCGACCCTGCCGTCCGCCGACTGGACCGCGCTCACCGCGACGAGCGCGGTGCCGGGGCGTACGGCGTCGGGGAGCGCGTCGAGCGGCACGGCGCGGACCTTGAGGTCGCCGCGTACGTGGAACGGGTTGACGGTGGAGCTGAAGTCGCCCTCCGCCGTGAGGACTTCGGCCCCTGCGGGCAGGGACGCGGCGATGAGGCCGCTGTAGACGGCGACGGAACCGCCGGTCGCGACCCGGCTCACCGGCACCCCTGCGATCCGGGCGAACGCCGCGCGGGCCTCCTCGACGTCGGCGAAGAGCGAGTCGGGGGAACGGCCCTCGGTCATGTCGGCGATCGCGGCCCGCATGGCGTCCCCGGCGCGCGCCGGGAGCAGTCCGGAACTCGCGGTGTTCAGGTACGTGGTGGCGGGGGTGTACTGCGCGCGGACAAGCTCCGCGTCGAGGACCTGAGCCTGAACTTGGGCCTGGTGCTCACCGGAAGTCTCCATGGCACCCACTGTGCCGCGCCGCCAACTGCCCGTCCATCGCGAATATTTACGGAGTACGCCTAAGCACCGCTTATGTGCGCAGGTCAGGCCTGCGGCACGGCGCAACCGTCGGGACCGCAGGCGTCGCCGCCGTCGGTGCTGTCGATGACGGTGAGCGGGGAGCGGTCGTCCCACGCCTGGGTCAGCGCCTGCGTGAACACCTCGGCGGGCTGGGCGCCGGAGACGCCGAACTTGCGGTCGAGAACGAAGAACGGCACGCCGTTCGCGCCGAGCTCGGCGGCCTCGCGCTCGTCGGCGCGCACCGCGTCCGCGTACGCGTCGGGGTCGGCCAGCATGGCCCGGACCTCGCCCTCGTCGAGGCCGGCCTCGACGGCGAGCCGCACGACGGTCTCCTCGTCGCCGAAGACGGAGGACTCCTCGGCGAAGTTGCCCCGGTACAGAGCGTCGATCATCGCGTCCTGTACGCCCTTGTCCCTGGCGAGGTGGAGCAGCCGGTGCAGGTCGAAGCTGTTGCCGAAGTCACGGCCCTCGGTGAGGTACGGCAGGCCGAGGGCGCCGGCCTGCTGCCCGAGCCCCTGCTCGTTGGCGGCGGCCTGCGCCTCGCTGATGCCGTACTTCTTGGCGATGTACGGGACCACGAGCCCGGTCTCCCCCGGCTTGGCGTTCGGGTCGAGCTCGAAGGACCGGTGCACGACCTCTACGTCGTCCTTGTGCGCGAACCCGTCGAGCGCCTCCTCGAAGCGGGCCTTGCCGATGTAGCAGAACGGGCAGTTGATGTCGGTCCAGATCTCGACGCGCATGGGGGTCTCTCGCTTCGGTGTCGTACGGGGCAGGGGGTGCCCTGCGCTCCGCTACAACCGGATGGAGCCTCCGCTCATTCCCGCCCGGCGTGGGCCGAGCGGGGAGAACGGGTCAGGAGCCGTCCCTCAGGCCCTTGGGCCAGGTCGTCCGGAACTCGATGTGGTCGTACGTGACCACACAACCCTCGCCCACCGGGGACTGGGCCAGGAAGCCGATCAGGGCCGAAGACGCGGACTTCTCGTCGCCCAGGGAGAAGATACGGACGAACGTCCACGTCGAACCGTCGGTCGAGGCGTGGAAGGCGAAGGCCGAGCCCGTGCGGCTGACGCGGAGCCACACCGAGGAGCCCGGCACCACGAAGGCGTTCGAGTCGTCGGAGTGGCCGCGGGTGACGACCGTGCAGATGGTGGGCTCGTCCGGGGACCGCTCGAAGCAGAGCTTCGCCCACTCCCGGTCGCCCACGTGAACGTAGAGCACCCCCGCGTCGAAGGCCGCGGCGAAGCCGACCGTGACGCGGGCGATCAGCTGGAAGTCCCCGTCAGGGGCTCCGAGGAGCCGCGGCGCGTCCGACGCCGGTTCCAGCGAGGAACCGGTCGGCGGCACGAAGCGGTCCTGCCGGGGTCCCGCCCACCCGGTGAGCACCCCGTCCTCGTACGACCAGTGGCCGTCGGGTCCGTACGTGCGCAACGGGAAGGGCAGGGGCGGTATTTCGAGATCCATGCCGTCAGTCTCGCAGGGGCCCGCGGGCCCCGTCCGGTCGGAGCCTCAGTTCTCCAGGCGGCCGTTGAAGCGGCGCGGCAGCCCCAGCGGGTTGTCGTCGCGCAGCTCCTGCGGGAGGAGCGCCTCGGGCGTCGTCTGGTACGAGACCGGGCGCAGCCAGCGCTCGATCGCGGTGCCGCCCACCGACGTGGACGTGGACGTCGTCGCCGGGTACGGGCCGCCGTGGTGCTGGGCGGGGGCGACGGCGACGCCGGTCGGCCAGCCGTTGACGAGGACGCGGCCCGCGATGGGCGTCAGCTCGGCGAGGATCTCGGCGCCGCGGCCCTCGCCGGCGGCCTCGGCGGACGACAGCTGGACCGTCGCCGTGAGGTTGCCGGGCAGCCGGCCGAGGACCGCCGTGATCTCGTCCGGCGTCTCGTAGCGGGCGACGACCGTCACCGGGCCGAAGCACTCCTCCAGGAGGAGGTCGTGCGCGCCGCCCTCGGTCGCGAGCCGGGTGGCCGGAACCGTGAGGAAGCCGGGCGCCACCGTGTGCTCGCTGCCCGCGCCGGGGGTCACCGGGGCGTCCACGTCCGGGAGCTGGGCCCGCTCGGCGACACCGGCGACGAAGTTGTCGCGCATGCGGTGGTCGAGCAGCACCCCGGCGTCGGTGTTGCTGACGGCGGCCGTGAGCGACTTGACGAGCGTGTCGCCCGCCTCGCCCTTCGGCGCGAAGACGAGACCCGGCTTCACGCAGAACTGGCCGACGCCCAGCGTCATGGAACCGGCGAGCCCCGTGCCGATCTGGTCGGCGCGCTCGGCGGCCGCGGCTTCGGTGATCACGACCGGGTTCAGCGAGCCCAGCTCACCGTGGAACGGGATCGGCACCGGGCGCGAGGAAGCGGCGTCGAAGAGCGCGCGCCCGCCGCGTACGGAACCGGTGAAGCCGGCCGCGGACACCAGCGGGTGCTTGACGAGCTCGACACCGGCGTCGAAACCGTGCACGAGGCCGAGGACGCCCTCCGGGATGCCGTGCTCGGCGGCGGCCCGGCGGATGGTGGCGGCGACCAGCTCGGAGGTGGCCGGGTGGTCGGGGTGCGCCTTGACGACGACCGGGCAGCCGGCCGCGAGCGCGCTCGACGTGTCGCCGCCGGGCACGGAGAAGGCGAACGGGAAGTTCGAGGCCGCGTAGACCGCGACGACGCCCAGCGGGATCTTGTAGCGACGCAGGTCCGGGATGGGCGGCGTCGCCGTGTCGTCGGGGTGGTCGATGACGACGCCGAGGAAGGCGCCCTCGTCGACGATGTCCGCGAACTTCCTCAACTGGAAGCAGCTGCGGGTGAGTTCGCCGTTGAGCCGGACCGGGCCGAGCGCGGTCTCCGCGTCCGCCGCCTCGACGAGGTGGTCCCTGGCCTCTTCCAGGCGGTCGGCCGCGCTGCGCAGGAACGCTGCGCGGACGGCGCGGTCGGCGAGCGCGGCGCGGGCGTCCTGCGCGGCGCGCACCGCCTCGTCCACTTCCTGCGCCGTGGCCTCGTCCGCGACCTGCTCCCGCTGCTTCCCGGTTCGGGGGTCGACACTCCAGACTGGTGTTGCTGCCACGGCACATTCCTCCAGCTTTTCTCGCCGCGCACCAGGGTGAGCAACGAGGATCGTTCGATATACTGAACGCTGTCTCTGATGATGAACTACTCACCGAGACTATTTCTCGTCGAACGAAGGGGTCAAGGGCGATGTCGGCAGACGAGACGGGGGCCGCGGCAAGCGGCGGGCAGGTCAAGTCCGCGGTGCGGACCGTGGAATTGCTCGAGTACTTCGCGGGCCGCCCCGGAATGCACTCCCTGGCCTCGGTCCAGGAGGCCGTCGGGTACCCGAAGTCCAGCCTCTACATGCTGCTGCGCACGCTCGTGGACCTCGGCTGGGTGGAGACGGACGCGACCGGCACGCGGTACGGCATCGGCGTCCGCGCCCTCCTCGTCGGCACCTCGTACATCGACGGGGACGAGGTCGTGGCGGCGGCCCGCCCCACCCTCGACCGGCTCTCCGACGACACGACGGAGACCATCCACCTGGCCCGGCTCGACGGCACGAACGTCGTCTACCTCGCCACCCGCCAGTCGCAGCACTACCTGCGCCCCTTCACCCGCGTCGGCCGCCGGCTGCCCGCCCACTCCACGTCGCTCGGCAAGGCGCTGCTCGCCACCCACACCGACGAGCAGGTCCGCAAGCTGCTCCCGGAGACGCTCCCCGCGCTGACCGAGCACACGACGACCGACCGCGAGAAGCTCATCGAGGAGCTGCACCAGATCCGGGAGCAGGGCTTCGCGGTCGACCGCGAGGAGAACACGCTGGGGCTGCGCTGCTTCGGCGTGGCGATCCCCTACCGCACCCCGGCCCGCGACGCGATCTCCTGCTCGGTCCCGGTGGCACGCCTCACGCCGGCCCACGAGCAGATGGTCAAGGACGCGTTGTTCGACGCGCGGGACCGGTTGACGCTGGCGACGCGGAGGCTCTGACACGGTCGCGGGGCTCCGCCCCGGACCCCGCTGCTCAATCGCCGCAGGGGCTTGATAAGCCGAGCCAGATCAAGCCCCGCCGGCGATTGAGGCGCGGGGTCCGGGGCAGAGCCCCGCGACCGCAACACCGGTGCCGGGTTCCCACATGAACGTACGGTGAGAAATCGCACTGGCAGGAACGAATCACCCCGACCCGCTCGTCCTCCCGT
Source organism: Streptomyces endophyticus (assembly GCF_035798155.1). Taxonomy (NCBI): domain Bacteria; kingdom Bacillati; phylum Actinomycetota; class Actinomycetes; order Kitasatosporales; family Streptomycetaceae; genus Streptomyces; species Streptomyces endophyticus. The sequence continues at coordinate 89,747 of NZ_JAOZYC010000107.1, forward strand.
ACGCAATGAACAAGACGATCAGGCGCGCCTCCGTCTTCACACTGCTGCTCGTGTTCGCCCTGCTGATAAGGGCGACCTGGGTGCAGTTCTACGACGGCCAGGCCCTCGCCAACAGCGACGACAACCGACGGAAGACGATCTCGCAGTACGCGAATCCGCTCGGCGACATCATCGTGGGCGGAAAGGCGGTGACCGGCTCGGCGAAGACGGATGACTCCAGCGATCTGAAGTACAAGCGGACGTACACCGACGGCTCGCTGTACTCGGCGGTGACCGGCTACACCTCGCAGGTGTACGGCGCCACCCAGCTGGAGGGGATCTACCAGAGCGTGCTCGACGGCACCGACACGCAGCTGAAGAATCCGCTGGACACGCTCACGGGCAAGAGCACCGCCCCCGGTGACGTGATCACGACCATCGACCCGGGCGTACAGAAGGCCGCGTACAGCACGCTCGGCGACAAGAAGGGCGCCGCCGTCGCCATCGACCCGGACTCCGGCAAGATCCTCGGCATGGTGTCGACGCCGTCGTTCGACCCGTCGAAGATCAGCGGCGCGGGCTCCTCGGACGCCTCTGCGTGGAAGCAGCTCTCCAAGGACGAGGACACACCGACCGTGAACCGGGCGCTCAAGCAGGCACTGCCGCCCGGCTCGACGTTCAAGCTCGTGGTCGCGGCGGCAGCGCTCGAGAGCGGTCTGGTCTCGTCGATCGACGAGAAGACGGACACACCGAACCCGTACAAGCTGCCGGGCACGAGCACGTACCTGAAGAACGAGACCACCTCGATGCCCTGCGAGGACGCCTCGGTCCGCACGGCTTTGCAGTACTCCTGCAACACCGTCTTCGGAAAGCTCGCCGTCGAACTGGGCCAGGACAAGGTCCGGGCGATGGCCGAGAAGTTCGGCTTCAACGACGAGAAGACGGACGTTCCGGTACGGGCCGCCAAGAGCAACTACCCCTCGAAGATGGACGACGCGCAGACGGCCCTGTCCGGCATCGGCCAGTTCGACGTGACGGCCACGCCGCTGCAGATCGCGATGGTCTCCGCGACCATCGCCAACGGTGGCGAGCAGGCCTCCCCGCACATGGTGTCGCAGGTGACGGACGCCGACGGCGACGCGGTCAAGTCCTTCGAGGACGGCGAGGACACCCGCGTGATCAGCGGGACGACCGCCTCGCAGCTGCAGTCCGCGATGCAGACCGTGGTCTCCAAGGGCACCGGCACGGTCGCGCAGATGGACGGCGCGACGGTCGGCGGCAAGACCGGTACGGCGCAGCACGGCGAGAACAACAGCGAGACCCCGTACGCCTGGTTCACCTCCTACGCCAAGGACGACTCGACCGGCAAGAAGGTCGCCGTGGCGGTGCTCGTCGAGCAGTCGGACGCGGCCCGCTCCGAGGTCAGCGGCAGCGGCCTCGCGGGTCCTGTCGCCAAGGCGATGATGGAGGCGGCGCTGAAGAACTGACGCCTCATCAATCTCAGTTCCACCGAAGGGTGTCCGGTATCACGGACACCCTTCGGTGCGTCGTACACAACGCTGGTACGCTCACGCCTCCCCCATCGGGCCGCCACTGTGAGGGAGGGATCGCGTGAGCACGGTCGTGGACGCCCGGGACGATTCCGCTTCCGCCGAGTTCCATGCCTTCTTCGAACGGCACCACCGCGAACTCGCCCGTCTCGCCCACCTGTTGACGGGTGAGGCGGATGCCGCGGACGACCTCGCGGCGGACGCCCTGCTCGCGCTCTGGCACCGCTGGGACCGGGTGCGGGACGCCGAGCACCCGGTGGCGTACGCGCGCGGCGTCGTCGCCAACCTCGCGCGCACCCGGATCCGCAGCGCGGTGCGCGAGCGGCGGCGGGTCGCCCTCTTCTGGTCCGGCAGGCAGGACCGCACCGAGGGCCCTGACGTGCCGGCGGTCGTCGACGTGCAGGGCGCGCTGCGCGAACTCCCGTTCCGCAAGCGGGCCTGCGTGGTGCTCCGGCACGCCTTCGACCTGTCGGAGAAGGACACCGCGCTCACGCTCGGCGTCTCGGTCGGTACGGTGAAGAGCCAGACCTCGAAGGGCATGGCCGAGCTGGAACGACGGCTGGGACACGGCGGGTCCGGCGAGCCGGCGTCCGGGCGCGTACGGTCGGTCGGCGCACCGCTCGACGCCACGGAAGGAGGCCATCGATGAGCGAGGAGGACGTGCGGCAGCGGCTGCGCGCGGCCGCCGACGCCCACAGGCCCGACCGTGCGCGGATGCTCGCCCGTGTCGAGCGCGGGCTGCACGAGCCGGAGCGGCGGCCCGCGGTGGGCTGGGTACGGATCGCGGCGCTCACCGCGGGCGCCGCGGGGGCGCTGGCCGTCGGCGGCTTCGCGGTCGGCGCGGCGCTGCGCCCCGATCCGGGGCCGCAGCAGCGGCAGGTCGCGGTGTCGCCCGCGGCCGACCCGCTGTGGGCCGACGGTTCGGTGGACCCGGGGTCCAACGCGTACTGGGCGCAGTCGAACGTCACGTTCAAGACGAAGAGCCAACTTACCGGTCTTACCGTCGAGTTGAGGGTGGCGCAGACCGGGAAGGTCAACAGCACGGGGCGCTGGCGCTCGCTGCCCGCCACCGACTTCAAGGAGTCCGTCACCGAGCGGGACGGGTTCCTCGTGTACCGGTGGGTGCTGAGGCCGGGACGTACGGTGCCGGTGGGTGAGTATGTGTTCGCGGGGCAGTACAACCACGCGGAGGGCGGGCGGGACGCGGGCGCGGACAGGTACTCCGTCAGCGGGCGGACCGGTGGCGGCCAACGAGTTTCCGCGGGCGGGGATTTCGCGCCCGTTTCCGGGCGTCGGGGGTGACGTCTCGGGGCTCTGCCCCGGACCCCGCGCCTCAATCGCCGGCGGGGCTTGATTTGCTCAACTCGCGGCGGGGCTTGATTCGCGGCAACCCTTCCCCCGTCGGTGACCACTGAAGGGCATGACCAACACAACGCGACACACTCATCGCCGCCGCACCACCCGCCGCAGAGCCCTGCTCGGTGGGCTCGGTGCGCTCACTCTGACCGGGGGCGCCCTCGTGGCGAGCGGCATGCTCGGTACGGCGGGCGCCGCGTCCGCCTGGCCGACGGCCACCGGCACCCAGGCCGTCAGCAGCTCGATCTCCGTCTCGGGCACGTACGACGGCGGACTCAAGCGCTTCTACGGCTCCGGGGACCTCGGCGGCGACGGGCAGGACGAGGGCCAGGACCCGATCTTCAACCTGAAGGACGGCGCCGTCCTCAAGAACGTGATCATCGGCTCGCCGGCCGCCGACGGCGTGCACTGCGCGGGCAGTTGCACACTGCAGAACGTGTGGTGGGAGGACGTCGGCGAGGACGCGGCCACGTTCAAGGGCAAGTCGACTTCGTCCGTGTACACCGTGTACGGAGGCGGCGCGAAGAAGGCCGACGACAAGGTGTTCCAGTTCAACGGCGCGGGCAAGCTCGTCGTCACCAAGTTCCAGGTCTCCGACTTCGGCAAGCTGGTCCGCTCCTGCGGCAACTGCTCGACGCAGTACAAGAACCGCAGCATCACCATCAACGACGTCGATGTGACGGCGCCCGGCAAGTCGATCGTCGGCATCAACTCCAACTACGGCGACACGGCGGCCCTGCGCAACGTGCGCATCCACGGCGACAGCAGCAAGAAGATCAAGCCGTGCATCCGGTACGAGGGCAACAACACCGGCGCCGAGCCCAAGGAGCTGGGCAGCGGCCCCGACGGCACGTACTGCCGGTACACGGCCTCGGACCTGACGTACGACTGAGCAGAGCAGCCGTGGGACGTGGCCGCCGCCGGGCGGCCACGTCCCACGGCCCACCGGCTCAGTCCACGTAGTACGTCGGGTTCGGGAGCTTGTACGTCTTGCCCGCGTACCCGCCCTCCAGGTCCGAGTACTGGTCGCCGAAGTTGCCGACGATGTCGTACCCGCGGGACTCGATGTGCTTCCGCGTCCCCGACTTGTACTGCACCGTCGTGCAGTTCCAGGCCGCGGCCGTGGCGCAGTCGGCCAGGTACGCGGGCGGGTCGGCCTTGTCCTTGAGGAAGACGTGGTCCGCGTCGAGGTTGACGTCGATGCCGACCTTCTTCAGGTTCTCCACGGCGGCGGAGCACTGCGTCTCGCCGAGGCCCGAGTTGTAGAAGACCTCGACGCCCTTGGACTCGGCGTACCGGATGAGCGCGGGCGTGCCGAAGACGGCGGGGCGGTCCGCCTTGCCCACGTAGCTCTTCCAACTGGCGTCGTTGTAGACGTAGTTGGTCTTCTTCTCGTAGTCGAGGCTGAGCAGCAGCGTGTCGTCGATGTCGAAGACGATCGCGGGCTTGTCGCCCTTGCCGTGGTGCTGCCGGGCCGCCGCGGCGATCTGCCGCTTCGCGCCCTTCTCGATGCGGGCGAGGTCCTGGGCGTACGGGCTGTCGGGCGAGGCCTGCCAGACGCCGTCGGCGTCCTGCTCCGCGCCGTAGTAGGAGTCGATCTCCTTGGTGAGGAGGCCGATGTTGTGCGGCTCGGCGGTGGTCTTGTCGTTCGCTCCGCCCGCGTCGGCGGAGCCGGCGGTGACGACGCCGGCGAGTACGAGGGAAGCGACCGTCGCTGTGGCGGCGGCGAGATGGCGCTTACGCATCGGTGACGTGATCCAATTCTGGCCGTGACGGCCGTGACAGCCGTCGGGGACGGGGGGACTCCGTGCAGGTGAGTGCATGTCTACGCGCATCACATGAGTCCCGCGACCGGCTTTACCCGATCGATACCCGACGCCGATATGGCCGCACCATTGCTCCGGCATGGCGCCTTGTTGACCGTGCCTTGAAGGGGCCCCTTCTAGGGTCGAGGGAAGCGCTCGACCCACAGAATGCAGGCCCCCACCGTGACCGTGACCCCGACGAGTCTCCTTCCCCTCGCCGCCGGCGACCGCGCCACATCGCCGGTCCTCCTCGGCTTCTTCGCCGTGGGCGGGGTCATCGCCATGACGGCCGGTCTGAGCTGGGCGTTCGACATCCGGGGCCTGGCCCCGGCGGGCTATCTCCGGGTCCTGGGCGCCGCGTTGACCCTCGCGGGCCTGGGGCTGCTGTTCGTCACCTACACCTTGTGGCACCTCGGCTGACGAACGACGCACCTCACGCCCAGGGACCTGCGCCCCGCGCGACCACTCGCGGCACCGACCTCACCGGGTCCACGTCGCGGCGCAGGCTCGGCTTCCAGCCCGTGGCCTCGCGGAGCGGGGCGTCCGCGTGGGTCGTGTTGTAGGCCGCCACGAGGTCGACAGGACTGCCGTTGACCTGGTTGCCGGAGGCCGTCAGCGGAGAGTCGTTCCAGCGGTGCAGGACGGACCCGGCGTCGGTCCCCTTCGGCAGCGTGAACGCGTTCTTCTCCGCGTAGAGCTGCGACTCGAAGCCGATGCCGAACGAGTACGCGTAATCGGCGTCCGCCACATACGAGTTGTTGTAGACGTCGACCTGCCCGAAGCGGACGCGCGGGGCGCGCTCGACGAGGTTCTTGAAGAGGTTGTGGTGCAGGGTCACGCGCAGCTTGCCGCGGTCCGTGGCGGCCGCGCCGTCGCTGTTGCCGATCATCAGGGTCTTGTCGTGGTCGGCGAAGACGTTCCAGGAGGCGGTCACGTAATCGGCGCCCTTGACGATGTCGAGCTCGCCGTCGTGCTGCTGGTAGACGCGGCCGTAGTAGCTGGGCAGCGTGGAGTCCGGGTGGTCGCCGTCGGTGAACTCGTTGTGGTCCAGCCAGACGTGCGTCGCGTTGTACACGACGGCCGCGTCGTACTCGGAGTTCCAGTTGCCGGTGTCGCCGTCCGTCGGGTCCCACTGCGGGAAGCAGTCGAGCGGGGACTCCAGGGTGAGGCCGCGCACGATGACGTTGTCGACGCCGTTGATCTGGAGGCTGCCGCCGACGATGCCGGGGTCCCTGCCGACACCGATGATCGTGGTGTTGGCGGGCACGTTCGCCTTGATGGCCTCGGCCTGGGCGGTGGCCGACGCGGCGCGCAGGTCCTCCTGCTCGCCGCTGACCTCCTTGTCGTAGCCCCAGGTCGCGGGGTCGTAGTCGGCGAGGTACCGGTCGAGGTCGTAGCCGTCGGCGGCGAAGTCCGCGCACGTCGCGCCGTCCGCGTCGAGGGTGCCCCTGATCTTAATGATCTTCGGCGCGGTGCCGCCTTCGGCGAAGGCGGCCTTCAGCCCGGCCCAAGTGGTGACGGTGTGGACGTGCGCGGCGTCGGCGGCGGCGCCGCCCGTGGTGCCGGTGGTGGCCGAGCCCCAGCCGTCGCCCTGGGCGAGGGTCTGCCGGGCGAGGTCGCGGCCGTGGCTCTCCGCGGCACCCGCGGCGGTGACCGTGCCGGTGGCGGCGAGGACGACGGCGGTGCAGCCGGCGGCGACGACGGCGAACCTCTGCTTGCTCTTCCTGTGTGCGCTCACTTGTGCTCTCACTGTGCGGCTCCTGGAGGACGGTGTCGGAGGTCTCAGGCGGGGGCCGCGGCTAGTTGGCCTGCTGCTTCCATTCGGTCTGCGCCTTGTTGAGCTGGTCGGCGAGCGCGTCGAGGAAGGACTTGGCCGTCATCTTGCCGAGCATGACCTTCTGGAAGTCGTCCTCGTTGTCGGCCTTGGAGATGGTGTTCCAGTCGGGCAGGTAGTACGGCAGCTGCACGATCTTCGTGCTGCCGGACTGCAGCGCCTCGGCGGCGAGCTTCGTCGGCTCGGACTTCTGGACCCAGTCGTCCTTGGCCGCCTCGGTGTTGGCCGGGATCTGCTTGGCCGACTCGTTCCACTTGCTGTTCTCCGCGTGCGAGGCGGCGAACTCCATGAACTTCCAGGCGGCCTTCTTGTTCTTGCTCGCCTTGAACAGGCCGAGCCCGTCCACCGGGTTGGAGACCTGGACCCGGGTGCCGTTCGGGCCCGTCGGGTTGGGGATGCCGCGGAACTTGGTGCCGAAGGCCTTCACGTGGTCGCCGTAGGAGCCGAGGTTGTGGCTCAGCATGCCGATCTTGCCGCTGTCGTACTGCGCGACCATCTTCGTGAAGTCGTTGTTGACGTCGGCGGACGGCGTCGCCTTCTTGTAGAGGTCGGCGTACTTCTGCAACGCGGCCACGTTCTTGGGGTCGTTGACCGTCGTCTTCGCGTTGTTGGCGTCCCAGAACGAGGTGATGCCGCTCTGCCCGTACGACGCGTCGAGGGCCTGGGCGATGGAGCCCTCGCCGCCGCGGATGGTGTAACCGAACTCGTTCTTACCGGTGTTGGTGAGCTTGGACGCCGCGTCGAAGAACTTCGCCCACGTCGTCGGCGCCCCGAGACCGGCCTGCTTGAACAGGTCGGTGCGGTAGTAGAGGACGCCGTTGTTGGCGGAGGTCGGCAGCTCGTAGAGCTTGTCCCCCGCACCCGCGGACTTCACCGACTCCATGAAGGCGTCGTTGAGCTTGCCGTTGAGCGGGCTCGTCGCTATGCGCTCGTCGAGCGGTTCGAGGGCGCCCTGCGCGGCGACACCGGCGAGCATCGCGGTGCCCACGCCGCCGACGTCGGGCAGGCCGCCGCCCTGGATGGCGGTGTCGTACTTGGACTGTACGTTCTCGGCGGGGATGCCGACGTACTTGACCTTGATGTCCGGGTACTTCTTCTCGAAGTCCTTGATGATCTCCATCCAGACGTCGCGGCGCACGGCCGTGTTGTTGTCCCAGAAGGTGATCTCACCCTTGCCCGAGCCCTCGTTGCCCTTGTCGCCGCCCGCGCCGCTGCCGTCGTCGCCGCAGGCGGTTGCGGTCAGGGCGAGGACCGTACTGATGGCGACGGCGGTGCCGGTGCGCAGCGCGGATCTGCGGATGCCGCTGCGGGTTCCTCTGCGTGCACTGATGGTCATGATCGGCTCTCTTCTTCTGGATCCAACTGGAGGGTGGTGCTGCTGAAGTGCGTGAACCGGGCGGCGCCTGCGGACCGACCGCCGGGTGGCGCCGCCGCGAACAGGCCGAGCAGGGCGCCGACCCAGCGCCAGGGCTGCGCGGCGAACACCTGGCCCGAGCGCCTGAAGCCGTCTCCGGTGTCGACGAAGAAGCGGCAGCGGGCCCCATCGGCGATGTCGACGCGCAGGCGCGCCGTCGCGTCGGGCGCCGCGCGGGGATGGGCCGCGTCCCGTTCGGCGTCGGCGGTGGTCTCGGCGAACCGGTGCACCACATGGGCCGCCCCGTCCGCCCCGCGTTCGAGGCCGATCCAGGTGTACGCGTCGCCGAGCACCGCAAGTCCGGCGCGGGCACCGGGAGTTGTGGCGTCGAGCCGTAGGTCGACCTCCACCCGGCTCGGCTGGAGCGGCAGCCGCTGGGTCAGCAGGTGCGGTACGCGGCGCAGGTCGCGCACCCCGTCGGCGGAGCGCACGCAGGCGAGCCGCAGTCCGTCCCCGTCGTGCGAACTCGTCCAGTCCGGCGCGGAGTTGGCCGTCCACTGCCACTGCGGCCCGAAGCGCCCGCCGGGAAAGGTGTCGTCCGTCGCGGGCGCCGCCACCGGCCGCGACGGCAGCGCGGGCTTCTCGTGTACGTCGACGGGGGCGCCGTCGTCGCCGATCACCGGCCACCCGGAGGCGTCCCAGCGCATCGGCTGCAGATGCACCACCCGCCCGTACGGGCCGCGCTGCTGGAAGTGCAGGAACCAGTCCTCACCCGCCGCCGTGCGCACCCATCCGCCCTGGTGGGGGCCGTTGACGTCGGTGTCGCCCTGTTCGAGCACGACCCGCTCCTCGTAGGGACCGAAGAACGAGCGGGAGCGGAAGGCGCCCTGCCAGCCGGTCTCCACGCTGCCCGCGGGGGCGAGGATCCAGTACCAGCCGTCGTGCCGGTAGACCTTGGGGCCCTCAAGGGTGAACCAGCCGGGGATGCGGTCCCCGTCGATCAACACCCTTCCCTCGTCGAGGAGTTCGCTGCCGTCGGGCGCCATGCGGTGTCCGGTGAGGCGGTTCTTGATGCCGGCGCGGGACTTGGCGTAGGCGTGCACGAGGTACGCCTCGCCGGTCTCCTCGTCCCACAGCGGGCAGGTGTCGATGAGGCCCTTGCCCGCCTTGATGAGGTGGGGTGACGTCCACGGGCCGTGAATGGACGGCGAGTTGATCTGGAACACGCCGTGGTCGGGGTCGCCCCAGAAGATCCAGAAGCGGCCGTCGTGGTGGCGGATCGACGGGGCCCACACGCCGCAGTCGTGGCGCGGGGTGGTGAAGGCCTCGGCGGGTTCGAGGCGGTCGAGGGCGTGCCCGACGAGCGTCCAGTTGACGAGGTCGCGGGAGTGCAGCAGCGGCAGTCCGGGGACGCGGCCGAAGCTGGACGCGGTCAGGTAGAAGTCGTCGCCGACGCGGACCACGTCGGGGTCGGACCAGTCGGCGGCGAGCACCGGGTTGCGGTACGTGCCGTCGCCCAGGTCACCGGTCGGCAGAGCGCGGCGGCTCATGCGGTCACCGCCTTGCGGACGAGTGTCGTGGCCCGCTTCCGGTCGAGTGTGCCGTCGGCGACGACCGTGACCACGCGGCGTACGGCAGTGTCACCGGGGGCGATGGGCAGCCGGGCGGCGGAGGCGAGCGAGGAGCCGACGCCCGGGTACTCGTCGGTGCGGACGAACCACGGGTCGCGGCGGGTCCCCGCGGTGGCGCCCGCGAAGACGAGGGTCCAGCCGTCGCCCGCCATGGCCAGCCAGTCGGCGGGGCTGCCGTGGACCGCCGGCTCGCCCTCACCGTTCGCGGTGAACACGGCAGGGGCCGCGGCCCCCTTCGGCGCCCTCCAGAAGAAGCCTCCGTACGCGGCGCCGGGGCGGCCGTTGGTCGCGGGGCTGCCGATGCTCAGCACGTCGTCCGACGGGTTGGTGAGCGAGAACGTGAAGTCCAACGCCCAGGCGTCGTCGGCCAGTTGGGTGACGGCCACCGTGCGGCGCTCACGCAGCAGCGGCACGCAGCCGTCCGCGATCCAGTCCAGGTCCTCCACGAACCCGTCCGGGTCGCACAGCTTGAACTCGCGGTGCCGCTGCTCGCCGTGGTTGTCGAGTTCGGTCGGCCCCCGGCCCTCGACGTAGGTGCGCCCGCCCCAGAAGTTGCGCCCATCGACGTCCGGCACGGCGACGCCCACCCCGAGGTGGTGGAGGTGGTCGGCGGGCGCGAACTCGGTGACCGGGGTGCCGGCGAGCGTGGTCACCGGATGCAGGAAGGGGCGCGGCGAGAGGCGCCGTTCGACGTCGGGCCGGATCTCGTAGCGGGCGACGGGGCGGCCCGCGCAGCTCAGCGTCAGCGGGGCGGTGACAAGACCGTGCGCGGTTCGGGTCACGACGAGGCCTCCGCTCCCGAGCGGGCCCAGGACACGCCGAGCCCGGCGAAGCCTGTGAGGCCGTCGGCGCTCGCGGCGACGAGCCCGTCGGCGCCGTGCACCACCCGGCGCACCACGCCGGGCCGGTCGGCGGGCACCTCGCTCCACGCGTCCGCGGGCAGCGCCAGCGGGGCGGGGGCGCGCCGGATCGCCTCGACCACGCGCATGAACGCGCCGGTCGCCGCGGGCGGCACGAGCAGCGGCGTCTCCCCGCCGGTGGCGAGGTGCTCGACGAGGTTCGCCAGCAGGTCCGTGCGCCCGTGCACGGACTCCTGCGGGCCGCGGCCCGCGCGCTGCACGAGGACGCGGTCCTGCTTGTACCAGAACGTGATCCGGCCCTGGCTGCCGTGCACGATGACGTACGGCTCGTCGGGCAGCTCGGCGCACAGGGTCGCGGCGACGGTGACGCGCGATCCGCTACGGGTGGTCAGCTCGACGCACGAGGTGTCGTCGGCCTCGATGTCGTTGGCGCGGTACAGCTCGGTGCGGATCGCGGTGAGGTCGTCGCCGCCGGTCGCGCCGTCGAGGGCGAGGGACGTGGCGACGGCGTGGGCGAGGGGGTTGGTGAGCACGCCGTCGACGACATCGACCGTGCGGCCCGCCCGGCCCGTGCCGCTGCCGTTGCCGGTGCCGGTGCCGTTGCCGGTCCCGCCGTCGACGGAGAGGCTGCGGCGCCCGGCCCAGGGTGCGCGCCGGTAGTAGGCCTCGTCGCGGGCCCAGGCTCCGGCGGCGCCGATGCCGAGGGGCTCGCCGATGGAGCCGTCGCGTACGAGATCTCGTATATGAGACACCGCATGCGAGCCGAGCGACTGGAAGCCGACCTGGCAGGCGATGCCCGCCGCGGCCACCCCGGTCACCATCCGCTCGTATTCCGTGTACGACGGCGCGGGCGGCTTCTCCAGGAGCAGGTGCACGCCCCGCTCGGCGGCGACCAGGGCCAGATCCGTGTGGGTCTGGATCGGGGTGCAGATGACCGCGATCCGGGCTCCGGTGCGGTCGAGCAGCTCCCCGAAGTCGGCGGTCTGCACGACGTCGTCGGCAGCGAATCCGTCGAGCTCCGCCGCGTCCAGCGGCCGCAGCTCGCACACCCCGACGAGCTTCACCCGCCCCGCCTCCGCGAGGTTGCGCAGATTGTTCAGGTGCCAGCGCCCGTGCCCACGCGCGCCCGCGAGGACGACGGGGACGGGCTCGCGCACCGGGTTGCCGTTGTGTGTCCGCATGATCGATTTGATCTTCATAGTGCTTGTCATCCCTTCACCGCCCCCGCGCTGAACCCCGTGACGAGCCATTTCTGAATGAAGGCGAAGACGATCACGACGGGCAGCGCGGCCACGACGCCGCCCGCGGCGAGCGCGCCCAGGTCGACGGAGTCGGCGCCCATGAGGGTGGCCAGCCCGACCGGGATCGTCTGCTTGTCCTGGTTGGAGAGGAACATGAGGGCGAACAGGAAGTGGTTCCAGCTGTGCACGAAGGCGAAGGAGCCGACCGCGATCAACCCCGGTCGCAGCAGGGGGAGTACGACGGCGCAGAAGGCGCGGAAGCGCCCGCAGCCGTCGACCCAGGCGGCCTCTTCGAGCGAGTACGGCACGTTCTTGATGAAGCCGCTGATGAGGATCATCGTGAGCGGCAGCTGGAAGACGGTCTCGGCGATGATGACGCTGCCGAGCGAGTTGATCAGCCGCAGGTTGGCGAAGATCTGGAACAGCGGGACCAGCATCAGGGCGCCCGGAATGAACTGCGAGCACAGCAGCGCGAGCATGAAGCCCTGCTTGATCCGGAAGTTGAAGCGGGCGAGCGCGTAGCCGCCGGCCAGCGCCACGACCGTCGTCATCAGCATCGAGGCGAGGCCGACGAGCAGGCTGTTCTGGAAGAAGATCCCGAACGACCGCTCGTTCCACACCTTGTCGAAGTGCTCGAAGGTGAGCGGCCACGGCACGAGGGACGTGGACCCGGCGGGCCGGAACGCGAACAGCAGCATCCAGTAGAAGGGGACGAGCGTGAAGAGGAGGTAGACGCCGAGCGGGACATAGATCTGCCAGCGCGGCACGTCCTCCCAGGAGGGTCCGGAGCGGCCCTTCTTCGAGGGGCGCAGGGCGGCGCGGTGCCGGCCGCCGCCCGTCGTGGTGGCGGGCGCGGTCGTGGTGGCGGTCACTTCGGCTTCCTTGACGGTCACTTGTCCTCGCCCCCGAACTTGCTCAGGCGGAGATAGATCATCGAGCAGAACAGGAGGATCACGAAGGCGATGGACGTCAGCGCGGACGCGTAGCCGAAGTCGTGGCTGTCGACGGCGATGGAGGCGATGCGCAGCGGCAGCGTGGTGGTCTCCCCCGCGGGCCCGCCGCCGGTGAGGGTGTAGAGCAGGTCGACGTTGTTGAACTCCCACACCGCGCGCAGCAGCGTCGACAGGATGATGGCGTCCTTGAGGTGCGGCAGCGTGATGTGGAAGAACTGGCGCAGCCGGCTCGCCCCGTCGACCTCGGCGGCCTCGTACAGATCCTTCGACACGGACTGCAGGTCGGCGAGGATGAGGATCGCGAAGAAGGGGACGCCGCGCCAGAGTTCGGCGGTGACGACGGCCGGGAAGACGGTCGCGGTGTCCGACAGCCAGGACGTGCCGTACGTTCCGATGCCCATGTCCGCGAGGTAACGCGTGATGCCGGTCTGGGAGTTGTAGAGCAGCATCCAGACGGCGGAGGTCAGCACGCCGGAGACGGCCCAGGGCGAGAAGACGAGGGCGCGGGCCATGCCGCGGCCGACGAACGTCTGGTTGACGACGAGCGCGAGCCCGAGGCCGAGCAGCAGTTGCAGCACCACCTGGACGACGACCCACTGGAGGCTGAAGCCCAACGTCCGCCAGAAGTCGGGGTCGTTGGTGAACGCGGTGACGAAGTTGTCGAGCCCCGCGAACCCGTTGCGCCACGGCTTGGTCGGGTTGAAGTGCTGAAGGCTGTAGTAGAAGACGCTGATGACGGGATACGCGATGAAGCCCAGCATCAGCAGCCCTGCGGGCGCGATCAGCAGATACGGGAGCCTGCGCGGGGTGGCTGACTTGCGGCGCCGGGGCGGCGACGCGCCCCCCGGGGCTTTGGCCACGGCTGCGGCTTGGGCCATGACGGGAACTCCGTTCTCGGTGGCTCAGGTGTTCGGTGGCTCAACTGTGGTGCGGCGAAGCGCTTCGCAGACACCGTTCGAGATTTCGGCCAAATGCGGGGTGCGGGGAGACTCAGCTCGCGTACGGGTCCGGAACCGTGCCGGGCCGCGCCAGGAAGGCGAAGTCGCAGCCGGTGTCGGCCTGGGTGATCTGCTCGTCGTAGAGCACGCCGTAGCCGCGCTGGTGGCGCTCGACGGGCGGCGTCCACTCAGCCTTGCGTCGCTCCAACTCCTCGTCACTCACGTTGAGTTGAAGGGAACGAGCGGAGACATCAAGGGTGATGGTGTCCCCGCTGCGGACCAGCGCGAGCGGTCCCCCGACATGCGACTCGGGGGCGATGTGCAGGACGCACGCCCCGTAACTCGTGCCGCTCATCCGCGCGTCGGAGAGCCGCACCATGTCGCGCACGCCCTGCTTGAGCAGATGGTCGGGGATGGGCAGCATCCCGTACTCGGGCATGCCGGGCCCGCCCTTGGGGCCCGAGCCGCGCAGCACCAGGACACTGTCGGCGGTGATGCCCAACTCCGGGTCGTTGATGGTGCGTTGCATGGCCCGGTAGTCGTCGAAGACGACGGCGGTGCCGGTGTGCTTGAGCAGCCGCGGCTCGGCTGCGATGTGCTTGATGACGGCACCGTCGGGGCAGAGGTTGCCGCGCAGGACGGCGACACCGCCCTCGGCCGCGACGGGGTTCGTACGGGTGCGGATCACGTCGTCGTTGTGGACCTCGACGCCCTCGACCTGCTCCCCGAACCGCCCGTTGACCGTAGGCCGTTCGAGGTGCAGCAGGTCGGTGATCCGGGAGAGGAACGCGGGCAGGCCGCCGGCGAAGTGGAAGTCCTCCATCAGATACGTCTGTCCGCCCGGCCGCACGTTCGCGAGCACGGGAACGGTGCGCGCGACGCGGTCGAAGTCGTCGAGGGTCAGCGGCACTCCGGCCCGCCCGGCCATGGCGATCAGGTGGATGACGGCGTTGGTGGAGCCACCGAGCCCGAGCACCGTGGTGACGGCGTCCTCGAAGGCCTCGGGGGTGAGGATCTCGGAGGGCTTGAGCGCGGTCCAGGCGAGGTCGACGGCGCGGCGCCCGGAGGCGGCCGCCATCCGCTCGTGCGCGGAGTCGACGGCCTGGATCGAGGAGGCGCCCGGCAGTGTCATGCCGAGGGCCTCGGCCGCCGCGGTCATGGTGGACGCGGTCCCCATGGTCATGCAGTGACCGGGCGACCTGGCCAACCCGCCCTGGAGTTCCCTGAGTTCACAGTCGGTGAGGTTGCCCGCGCGGTGTTCGTCCCAGTACTTCCACATGTCGGTGCCGGAGCCGAGGGTCTCGCCGCGCCAGTGCCCCGGCAGCATCGGACCGGCCGGCACGAAGATCGCCGGCACGTCGGCGGATGCCGCGCCCATGAGCAGGGCGGGGGTCGACTTGTCGCAGCCGCCGAGCAGCACCGCCGCGTCGACCGGGTAGGAGCGCAGCAACTCCTCCGTCTCCATGGCGAGCAGGTTGCGGTAGAGCATCGGGGTCGGCTTCTGGTAGGTCTCCGAGAGCGTGGAGACGGGGAATTCGAGCGGGAAGCCGCCCGCCTGCCACACCCCCCGCTTCACGGCCTCGGCGCGCTCCCGCAGGTGTACGTGGCAGGGGTTGATGTCGGACCAGGTGTTGAGGACGGCGACGACTGGGCGGCCCTCGTACTCCTCGGCCTCGTACCCGAGTTGGCGCATCCGGGCGTTGTGCGACCAGGTGCGCAGCTGGCCCTCGGTGCCGTACCACTGGTGTGAGCGGAGCCGCTCGGGGCTCAGCCTCCGGTCGTCGGGCCCTCTCCGGTGGGTACTCATATGGACCACTCCGCGGCGATCTCGGCGACCTCGGCGCGCTCCGCCTCCGGCAACACCTTGCTCGGCGGGCGGACGTCGCGGCGGCACAGGCCGAGGGAGGCCAGGGCCTCCTTGACGACGGTGACGTTGTTGGCGGAGGCGTCGGCGCCGCGCAGTTCCTCGAAGCGGCGGATCTGCTCCCACACCTTCATGGCGGCGGCGTAGTCGCCCGATCGAAGCGCTTCGATCATGGACAGCGAGATGCTCGGCGCGACGTTCACGAGCCCCGAGGTGAAGCCGGTGGCGCCCGCGGAGAAGTAGGAGGGCGCGTACGGCTCGGCGAGGCCGGCCACCCAGACGAACCGGTCGAGACCCGCGTCCCGGGCGAAGCCGGCGAAGCGCGCGGCATCCGGCACCGCGTACTTCACGCCGATCACGTTCGGGCAGGCCGCGCCCAGTTCGGCGAGCCGGGCGCCGGGGAGCGCCGCGTTCCTGAGGTACGGGACGACCCCGAGCTCGGGCACGGCCCGCGCGATCGCCCGGTGGTAGTCGACCCATCCGACCTCGGAGACGTACGGGTGCACGGGCTGGTGGACCATCACCATGTGGGCGCCCTGCTCGCGGGCGTGCCGGGCGGCCTCGATCGCGGTCGGCACGTCATGGCCGACGCCGACCAGGACGATGCCCCGCTCCCCCACCTCGTCGAGGGTCAACTCCGCGACGAGGCGGCGCTCTTCGGGGCCGAGGGCGTAGAACTCGCCTGTGTTCCCGTTCGGCGTGAGGGTGCGCACCCCGCTGTCGAGCAGGCGCCGCAGCAGGGCTCGGTACCGCCCCTCGTCGACGGATCCGTCCTCGGCGAACGGGGTCACCGGGATCGCGACCACGTCCGCGAGCGCGGCGCGCTGGGTCTCGAACGTGGCCGGCGTGACCGATGTGGCAGTCATGAGTGGCGCCCACCCTCTTCTTCCCGGTCCTCCCGCGCTTCGGGGAAGGCCCGCTCGACGAACGACGCGATGTGGTCACGCAGCGCGCGCGAGGCGCCCTGGGCGTCACCGGCGAGGGCGAGTTCCAGGATCTCCCGGTGCTCGGCGGCCTCCCGGTCCCACGAGGGGTCGGCGGCCCACGCCACGGCGGACACCAGGGCGGCCTGGTCGCGGACCTCGTCGAGCATCCTGCCGAGCAGCGGGTTGCCGCAGGGGAGGTAGAGGGCGCGGTGGAACTCCCGGTTGGCGAGGGAGCGTTGGGCCGTGTCGCTCGCGGTGGCGGCGCTGTGGAGCGCGTCGCGGGCGGCGTCGAGGGAGGCTCGGCGGCACACGGTGCGGCGCAGCGCCTCCGGTTCGAGCAGCAGCCGCACGTCGTAGACCTCGCGGGCCATGTCGGCGTCCACCATGCGCACCGTGACGCCCTTGTACTGGCTCATCACGACGAGCCCGGTCCCCGCGAGGGTCTTGAGCGCCTCGCGCACCGGGGTCTTGGAGACCCCGAACTGGGCGGCGACATCGGTCTCCACCAGCGCCTGGCCGGGCCGCAGTTGACCCGTCAGGATGCGGTGCTTGATCTCCTCCAGGACGTACTGGGTACGGGAGGGGATCGGCGTGGGCACAGAGGTCATGCGGGCCTCTCGTATGGCGCTCGTATGGCGTATGACGTATCGCGTCTCATATATGACGTACGAAGTACGACGCGTTGAAGCTAGAAGGGCCGCCCTGTTTCGTCAACGCTTCCGACAGAAGAAGTTCACACAACTTCCATGAGTCTCACGGGAGTTGATCAGAGTTCCGCCAGCGCCCCCGCCACCGCCTCCAGGTCCCCGTCCGAGGCGAGTCCCGCGTGGTACAGCCGCAGCTCCGTCGCGCCCAGGTCGCGCGCGGCCCGGGCGTCCTGCGCGAGGGTGTCCGGGCTGCCGCCCATGCCGCGCACGACGGTGAGGTTCGCGGCGACGACACCCCTGCCTTGTTCCGCGAACGGGCGCACCAGGCCCGCGCCGCCCGTGCACGGCACGACGACGCCGTCGGCGACGGAGAGGATGTGCTCCGGGTCGACGCCGGCGTTGGCGCCGCAGTGGTACGAGGCCGGGTCGGCGTGCAGCAGCACTTGGAAGGTGCCGCGGTCGGCGGGGGCCGCGGCCCGCACCGCCGCCACGGCCGCCTCCTGGAGGGTGCGGGCCGTGCTGTCGCGGTACGCGCGCGTGGCGGCCGCGGTCTCGGCGCCGAGCAGCTTCTCGACCGTCGCCCAGCCGTCGTCCGTCGCCCTCCCCCGCCATACGGGGTCCAGGGCCGACCGGACGGACACCGCCAACTCGACCGGGTCCAGGCCGTGTCGGCCGTACCCCTCGCGGCAGGTGTCGCAGAAGCACAGCGACATCAGGTACTGCCCGGCCTCGCCGAGCCCGACGCCGCCGGTCTTGTCGTGGGCGTGCAGATGCGCGAGGCCGTACCAGCCGAGCGATTCGAGTTCGGTGCCGCGCGCGCCGGGGCGCGTCGCCGCCTCCGCCGCCAGGTCGACGAGGCACGCGCGCGTGGCGGGCTGCGCGATGCACGGTGCCCACGGGTAGCGGTCTCCGTAGGCGTTGACGACGGAGGTGCCCGGATGCTCGGCGCCCATCCGGGAGTTGTGGGCGAGCACGACCCACGTGTGGACGTCGAGCCCGGCGCCCGCGAGGGCCTCGGCGGCCTCTCCGTAGGCGTCGCCAGGGGCCCAGTCACCGGCTTCGTACGGGATCAACTCCCGGCCCTTCCAGCGCTGTTGGTCGGCGGGGTACAGCACGGCCGCGTGCTGCGCCGTCACGATGCGGTGGCGCGGGTGGCGGGGCGTCAAGGCGCGCGTGGAGTGGTACGCGGCGGCGAGGGTGACCTGCTGGACGCCGAGGTCGGCGATGCGGCGGGCGGCGTCCGGGTCGCCGTTGACGTCCCAGGGGTAGACGAAGGTGGAGGTCCTCACGCGTCGGCTCCTTCCAGCAACTTGGCGCCCTGCTCGATGAGTTCGACAAGGCGCTCGATGTGTTCCTCGCGCGGCTCGTGCAGCGGTGGCCGCACGCCTCCGACGTCGAGTCCGCAGAACCGTACGCCCGCCTTCACGAGGGACACCGCGTACCCCCGCCCCTGGTTGCGGAGTTCGACGAGGGGCCGGTAGAAGCCGTCGACGAGCCGGTTCACCGTGGTGTCGTCGCCCGCGTTCAGCGCCTTGTGGAAGGCCTGGGCGAGCTCGGGCGCGAAGGCGAAGGCGGCGGAGGAGTAGAGGGTGATGCCGATACCGCGGTAGGCGAGACCGGTGAGTTCGGCGGTGGGGAGCCCATTGAAATAGAGGAATTCCCGCGTATCCTCCGCCGCGCCCGCCGCACCCTCCGTCCGTACGGCGCTCACGATCCGCTGCATCAGGTCCAGGTCGCCGAGCCCGTCCTTGAGGCCGATGACCTTGGGGTGACGGGAGAGCGCGACGACGGTCTCCGAGGTGAAGACCGCGTTGTCGCGCTGGTAGACGATGACGTCGAGGGAGGTCGCGTCGGCCAGCTCGGTGTAGTGCCGCAGCAGCCCCTCCTGGCCGGCGACGACGAGATAGGGCGGCATCGCCAACAGGCCGTCCGCGCCCGCCCGTTCGGCCGCGCGCGCATAGCGGACCGCGAGCGCGGTGCCGTATCCGGCGCCCGCGACGACGGGCACCCGGCCCGCCGTCGCCTCGACCGCGGCCGCGACGCAGGCCTCGAACTCCTCGGGCGTGAGGGCGTGGAACTCCCCGGTGCCGCAGCAGGCGAACACGGCGGCGGCCCCGGCCTCGACCCCGCGCCGGACGTGGGTGCGGTAGGTGTCGAGGTCCACGGCCCCGTCGGATCCGTAGGCGGTGACGGGGAAGAACAGCGGCCCGCTGGGGATACTGAGGCGAGCGGCGAGAGGGGCTGAGGTCACGGGCTCTCCCTTGGCGTGCACACCTCGCGATGTGCACGTTTGTGATCCGCGTTTACATTTCTGAACAGCGTTACGGTAGGACGCCGCTCAGGGGCCGGTCAAGCACACAAATCACGCGAACTCACTGTGCGCGCATGCCTCTTGACTGGCACCCTGGGGATTCATAGCGTGTCCATGAATGTGAATGCCGCTCACGCACCCGGAGATCACACGCATGCCAGTCCCCTCCCGAACCCGCACCATCCTGCTCACCGGCGCGGCCGGCGGACTCGGCACCCTGATGCGGGAGCTGCTGCCCCAGTACGGCTACGAGCTGCGCCTGCTCGACGTGCGCCCGATCGAGGACGCGCCCGACGCGATCGTCGCCGACCTCAATGACACGGACGCACTGCGCGAAGCGGTGCGCGGCGTCGACGGTGTGCTGCACCTCGCCGGGATCTCCCTGGAGTCGACCTTCGACAAGATCCTCGACTCGAACATCAGGGGCACGTACCACCTCTACGAGGCCGTACGCGAAGAGGCCGCGGCCCGCGCGGACGGCACCGGCCCCCGCGTCGTCTTCGCCTCCTCCAACCACGCGATCGGCTACACGCCGCGCCCGCGCGTGGAGGACGGCGCCCCGCTGGTCCCGGTCACGACGCCGCACCGCCCCGACACGTACTACGGCCTGTCGAAGTCGTTCGGCGAGGACCTCGCCCAGCTCGCCTGGGACAAGCACGGCATCGAGACCGTCTCCGTGCGCATCGGGTCCTGCTTCAAGGAGCCCACGGACGTCCGCATGATGTCGGTGTGGATGAGCCCGGCGGACGGCGCCCGCCTCTTCCACGCGGCACTGACCGCCGAGAAGGTCGGCCACACCGTCGTCTACGGCTCGTCCGCCAACACCCGCCTGTGGTGGGACCTCTCCAGCGCCCGCGCCCTCGGCTACGAGCCGCGGGACGACTCGGAGGCGTACGCGGAGAAGCTGCTGGCCGAGCACGGCCCGCTCAGCGACGACAACCCGGCGCACCAGTACATGGGCGGCCGCTTCGTCAACGACCCGCCGATCTGGCCGTACTGAGCACGGCGCTGCGCACGGCACTGAGCACGGCACCGCGTACGGCACTTCCAGGCGGGCGGGCACCGAACGGGCCCGCCCGCCGCCTTGTTCGGGCATCCGCCCCGCCCGAACCCACATGATCCCCCGCTCCCCCGCAGGTCCGCGCCGGACCGCGGGCCCCGCGAAACGGGCAGGAACGGGCGGCATCGGGCCCGCTACAGGCCTGTTCACCTCGGTGTACCCCCGGTAAAACTTCCGGTGCGGGTCCTTCCGGGCCCGAACGGGCAGTGACGGGCACGAAGGAGGTCGGCGGGCATGAGCGCGGAGGAACGACAGCGGGAGATCGTGCGGGCGGCGCGGCACTCCGGCTCCGTCGACGTCAACGAGCTCGCGGACGCGCTCGGCGTCGCGAAGGAGACCGTCCGCCGCGACCTGCGGGCCCTGGAGGACCACGGCCTGGTGCGGCGCACGCACGGCGGGGCGTATCCGGTGGAGAGCGCCGGGTTCGAGACGACGCTGGCGTTCCGCACGACGATGCACGTGCCGGAGAAGCGGCGGATCGCGGCGGCCGCCGCGGACCTGCTCGGCGACGCCGAGACGGTCTTCGTCGACGAGGGTTTCACCCCTCAGCTGATCGCCGAGGCGCTGCCGCGCGATCGGCCGTTGACCGTCGTCACCGCCTCCCTCGCCACCGCGGGCACGCTCGCGGAGAACGACAACACGACCGTGATCCTGCTCGGCGGCCGGGTCCGCGCGGGCACGCTCGCGACCGTGGACCACTGGACGTCGAAGATGCTCGCCGGGTTCGTCGTCGACCTCGCCTACATCGGCGCCAACGGCATCTCCCGCGATCACGGCCTGACCACCCCCGACCCGGCCGTCAGCGAGGTGAAGTCGCAGGCCATCCGGGCGTCACGGCGCACGGTCTTCGCGGGCGTGCACACCAAGTTCGGCGCGATCAGCTTCTGCCGCTTCGCCCCGGTGGGCGCCCTTGAGGCGATCGTCACCAGCACCCAGCTGCCCGCGTCCGAGGCCCACCGCTACTCGCTGATGGGGCCGCAGGTCATCCGCGTCTGACACATCCACAACTCCAGGAGCATCGATGCGAACCCAGAGCCGACGCAGGCCACCGGGCCCCCTGCTCGTGATGGCCGCCGCAGGGACGCTGCTCACCCCCCTCCTGTCCGGCTGCTGGGCGGGCGCCGGCGGGCTCGGCACGGGCGGTGACTCCCTCAACGTCCTGATGGTCAACAACCCGCAGATGGTCGAGCTGCAGAAGCTCACCGCCCGCCATTTCACGCGCGAGACCGGCATCAAGGTGAACTTCACCGTGCTGCCCGAGAACGACGTCCGCGACAAGATCAGCCAGGACTTCGCCAACCAGGCGGGCCAGTACGACGTCGCGACCCTCTCCAACTACGAGATCCCGATCTACGCCCGCAACGGCTGGCTGCGCTCGCTCGGCCCGTACGTCCGCAAGGACAAGGGCTTCGACCAGCAGGACATCCTCTCCCCCATGCGCGAGTCGCTGACCGGCGACGACGGGAAGCTCTACGGCGAACCGTTCTACGGCGAGTCCTCCTTCCTCATGTACCGCAAGGACGTCTTCGCCAAGAAGGGCCTCAAGATGCCCGCGCACCCGACCTGGCAGCAGGTCGCGGACCTGTCGGCGAAGGCCGACGGCGCCGAGAAGGGCATGAAGGGCATCTGCCTGCGCGGGCTTCCCGGCTGGGGCGAGTCGATGGCGCCGCTGACCACCGTCGTGAACACCTTCGGCGGCACCTGGTTCGACAAGGACTGGAAGGCCCGCCTCGACGACAAGGGCTTCAAGGACGCGACCAAGTTCTACGTCGACCTCGTCCGCAAGCACGGCGAGTCCGGCGCCGCCCAGTCCGGCTTCGCCGAGTGCCTCAACAACCTCACCCAGGGCAAGACCGCCATGTGGTACGACGCGACCTCCGCGGCGGGCTCCCTCGAAGCGGCCAAGTCGCCGGTCAAGGGCAAGATCGGATACGTCTCCGCGCCCGTCGAGAGGACCAAGTCGAGCGGCTGGCTCTACACCTGGGCGTGGGGCCTGCAGAAGGCGTCCCCCAACCCGGACAAGGCCTGGAAGTTCATCTCCTGGGCCTCCGGCAAGGAGTACGAGAAGCTCGTCGGCGAGAAGTTCGGCTGGGCCAACGTGCCCGCCGGCAAGCGTGCCTCCACGTACGACATCCCGCAGTACCGCGAGGAGGCGGCCCCGTTCCAGGCTCAGACGCAGGCCGCCATCGAGGGCGCGCGGCCGCGTGATCCGGGCGTGCAGCCGCGGCCCGCGCCCGGCATCCAGTTCGTCGGCATCCCCGAGTTCACCGACCTCGGCACCAAGGTCTCGCAGGAGATCAGCGCGGCCGTCGCCGGACGCCAGTCGGTCGATTCGGCCCTGGCCAAGTCCCAGAAACTCGCCGCCGAGATCGCGAAGGAGTACGAGGGCCGATGACCACCACGACCACCGCTCCCGCGCCCCGCACCACTCCCCCACCGGTCGCCGCGAACACCCCGAGCAGGCTGCGCGCCTGGGCGACCCGCGCACCACTGCTGCCCGCCCTGGTCTTCATGATCGTGGTCACCCAACTCCCCTTCGTGGCCACGCTCGTGATCTCGTTCTTCGACTGGAACGCGCTGTACCCGGACGCCCGCCAGTTCACCGGCTTCGGCAACTACTCCGAGGTCCTCACCGACCCGGACCTGCGCAAGTCCGTCCTGACCACGATCGTCCTGACGGCGTCGGTGGTCGTGGCGAGCCTGGTGCTCGGCCTCGCCCTCGCACTGCTGCTCGACCGGCGGTTCAAGGGCCGCGGCCTGGTCCGTACGCTGCTGATCGCGCCGTTCCTGATCGTTCCGGTGGCCGCGGCGCTGCTGTGGAAGCACGTCCTCTACAACCCCGAATACGGGCTGCTCAACGGCCTGTTGCACTACGTGGGCGGGCCCCAGCCCGACTGGATCTCGAACACCCCGCTGCTCGCGGTGGAGCTCTCCCTCGTCTGGCAGTGGACGCCGTTCATGATGCTGATCCTGCTCGCGGGACTTCAGTCCCGCTCCGCCGAGCAGCTCGAAGCCGCCCGCGTGGACGGCGCGGGACCGTGGCAGATCTTCCGCCATCTCACGCTGCCGCATCTGCGCAGGTATCTGGAGCTGGGCGCGCTGCTCGGCTCGATCTACATCGTGCAGAACTTCGATGCCGTCTTCACCATCACGTCCGGCGGGCTCGGCACCGCCAACCTGCCGTACACGGTCTACCAGTCCTTCTACCAGGCCCACGAGAACGGTCTCGCCTCGGCGGCCGGCGTCCTGGTCGTCATCGGATCGATCATCATCGCGACGTTCGCGCTGCGCGTCGTGTCGTCGCTGTTCCGCGAGGAGGTGTCACGCTGATGACGTTCTCAACATTCTTCCGCAGCAAGGGACTTGGGCTGCTCGCCTGGCTGGCCGGCATCGTCTTCTTCCTGCCGATCGCCTGGATGGCGCTGACGTCCTTCCACTCGGAGGCGGACGCGGCCACCAACCCGCCCTCCTTCGCCGCCTCGCTCACCCTCGACGGCTACCGCGACTTCTTCGGCGCGGACGGCGGCGCGAGCCCCTGGCCCGCGCTCATCAACTCGACGGTGGCCTCGCTCGTCGCGACGCTGTTCGTGCTGGTGCTCGCGCTGCCGGCGGCGTACGCGCTGTCGATCCGCCGGGTCCGCAAGTGGACCGACGTCCTGTTCTTCTTCCTCTCCACGAAGATGCTGCCGGTGGTCGCGGGCCTGCTCCCGATCTACCTCTTCGCGAAGAACACCGGCCTCCTCGACAACATCTGGCTGCTGGTCATCCTCTACACGTCG
Source organism: Streptomyces endophyticus (assembly GCF_035798155.1). Lineage (NCBI taxonomy): Bacteria > Bacillati > Actinomycetota > Actinomycetes > Kitasatosporales > Streptomycetaceae > Streptomyces > Streptomyces endophyticus. Next base: position 113,835 of record NZ_JAOZYC010000107.1, read on the forward strand.
ATGAACCTGCCGATCGCGGTGTGGATGATGCAGTCGTTCCTCGCGGAGGTGCCGGTCGCGGTGATCGAGGCGGCGCAGATCGACGGGGCGCGGCTGCCGACGGTCCTGACCCGGGTCGTCGCCCCGATCGCCCTCCCCGGCATCGCGGCGACCGCCCTGATCTGCTTCATCTTCTCCTGGAACGAACTCCTCTTCGCGCGGGTGCTGACCGGCGTCGTCGCCCAGACCGCACCCGTCTTCCTGACCGGCTTCATCACCAGCCAGGGCCTGTTCCTGGCGAAGGTGTGCGCCGCGTCCCTCGTGATCTCCCTGCCGGTACTCGCGGCAGGGTTCGCCGCCCAGGACAAGCTGGTCCAGGGCCTGTCGTTGGGAGCTGTGAAATGAAGGCCGCGATCGTCGAATCAGTGGGCAAGGTCGTCGTCGGCGAGGTGCCGGACCCGACACCGGGCCCCCGCGACGTGATCGTCGAGGTCGCGGCCTGCGGGCTCTGCGGCACCGATCTGCACATCCTTCAGGGCGAGTTCGCCCCTACGCTGCCGGTGGTGCCGGGCCACGAGTTCGCGGGCACGATCGCCGAAGTGGGGCGTGACGTCACGGAGTTGAGGGTCGGCGACCGGGTGGCGGTGGATCCCTCCCTGCACTGCCACGAGTGCCGCTACTGCCGGGCCGGGCGGGGCAATCTGTGCGAGCGGTGGGCGGCGATCGGGGTGTCCACGGCGGGCGGGGCCGCCCAGTACGCGGTCGCGCCGGTCGCCAACTGCGTCCCGCTCCCCGACCACGTACAGACCCAGGACGCGGCGCTCATCGAACCGCTGTCCTGCGCGGTGCGCGGCTACGACGTGCTGCAATCCCGCCTCGGCTCGCACGTGCTGATCTACGGCTCGGGCACGATGGGCCTGATGATGCTGGAGCTGGCCAAGCGGACGGGCGCGGCGAGCGTCGACGTGGTCGACCTCAACCCGGACCGCCTGACGACGGCCCAGCGCCTCGGCGTCTCGGCGTCCGCGGCGAACCCGGACGAGCTGGACCGCCCGACGGGCTGGGACGTCGTCATCGACGCGACCGGCAACGCGGCGGCGATCCAGGACGGCCTCGGCCGCGTCGCCAAGGCGGGCACGTTCCTCCAGTTCGGCGTGGCGGACTACGCGACGCGCGTGACGATCGACCCGTACCGCATCTACAACCAGGAGATCACCATCACCGGCTCGATGGCGGTCCTGCACAGCTATGAACGGGCGGCGGAGCTCTTCGCGGGCGGCGTCCTGGACCCGTCCGTCTTCATCAGCGACCGGCTGCCGCTCGACAACTACCCGCAGGCGCTCGACCAGTTCGCGTCGGGCGTGGGCCGGAAGATCGTCGTGGTGCCCTGACACATGGCGGTGCGGGCCCGCCTCTCGGCCGGGCCCGCACGCTGCCTGCTGGGGTCAGTGCCGCGGCCCGCGACGGCCTCGGCCCTCGCCGGGCATGCCCTTCTCGTCCTTCGGGTCGTCGTACTCGATCTTCTCCTTGCGGACGGTGTCGGAGACCTCCTGCGTCTCCGTGACCTTCTCGGTCTCCAGCCGGACACGCTCGACAGGAACGGTCTCCTTGCGGACGACCGCACGCTCCGCGTGCAGCGTCACCTCGGTCTCCGCCTCACCGATCGTGGCCTTCCGGTCGCCGTCGCCCTCGCGGATCGGTTCGCGTACGACCCGGACCTCCTCGTGGGACACGGGCACCGACGTGGTGACGTTCTCCGTCTCCACCGTCTTGCGCAGGTGCGCGTGGCCGACTTCCTGCTCCTCGACCCCTACGCGCAGGCGCTCCTCGGAGCGGATCATCTCGTCGGCCTTGCGGTCGCCGTCGGCGCCGGCCCCGGAACGCATGGCCGGCTCCCGTGCGCCGGCACCCGCGTGCCGCCCGGCGTCCGACCGCGCGCCGTCACCGGCACCCATGGCTCCGGCGCCCATGGCTCCGGCCGCACCCGCCGTGCCCGCGGCGCCCGCCGCGCCCATCCGTCCCGTGTCGGCCTGGCCCGGTCGCTGGGGCTGGTTGCCTGCGGGGCCCGCCCCGGGGCGCGTCATGCCGTAGTGCGTGTACAGCTCGTTCTTCTCGGACTCGTCGAGGTGCTGGTCGGCGTCGACCCGCGGCGCGTCCTTGACCGCTTCCTTCGTGTACCGCACGTCGAGCCGGTCGGTGTCGTGCGTGGCACCCCTCAGCGGTACGAAGGTCTCCTTCATGCCGAAGAGGCCCGTCTTGACCGTCACCCAGTCGGCGTTGCCGGTCCTGTCATCGAGGTAGACCCGCTCGACGCTGCCGATCTTTTCCCCGGTGCGGTCGTAGGCGGTGAGCCCGACAAGGGCATCGGGGTTGTTGATCTCGCTCTGCGTCATGCGTGATCACTCCCTTCGGGACATGGAGGCGGCTGGTGGCCGCCGCTTGGGCCATGTGCCTCAGGTCCATCGCGCGCCGGACCTGGGGAGTTCGCAACAAGGGGCTTCACTCGGCGTAGCCGTAACGCCTGGTAGAAGGGCGATCACGGCCCCATGGAGGGCCGCGGGGCACGACCTGGCCGAACACGCCGAGTGCCGCCATCCGGGTGAACAGTTGCTGTTCACAACAGCCGGTGCGTTCCTACAGCACCTTCGCCGCGGGCTTCACCATCCCGCGCACCGTCCGTGACTTCACGAACTCGCCGATCGCCGTCATCTCCCACTCGCCGGAGAACTGCTTGACGAACTTCGCCATCATCACGCCCGTCTGCGCCTCGGCGTTCGTGAGGTCGAAGCGGACCAGCTCCTCGCCCGTCGCCGCGTCGATGAGGCGGCAGTACGCCTTGGCGACCTCGGTGAACTTCTGGCCCGTGAACGAGTTCACCGTGAAGACCAGGCCCGTGACCTCCTGCGGGATGCGGCCCAGGTCCACGACGATCACCTCGTCGTCACCGCCGCCCTCGCCCGTGAGGTTGTCGCCGGAGTGCTTGATCGCGCCGCCCACGATCGAGAGCTTGCCGAAGTAGCAGCTGTCGACGTGATTGCGCTGCGGGCCGTACGCGATGACCGACGCGTCCAGGTCGATGTCCTTGCCCCGGTAGGCGGGCTCCCAGCCGAGGCCCATCTTGACCTGCGAGAGCAGCGGCTTGCCGCCCTTGACCAGGGACACCGTCTGGTTCTTCTGGAGGGAGACGCGGCCCTTGTCGAGGTTGATCTTGCCGGAGCCGGGCGCCGGGGCGGACGCGGCGGCGGCAGGCGCGGCGGCCGGCGGGGGCGGGGCCGTCCGCGGG
>NZ_JAOZYC010000108.1:0-113658 GCF_035798155.1 Streptomyces endophyticus
GCGGGCATCGCGATCGCCTCCGCCGGGCCCGGCCGGGAGCTGGCGCTCGGCGCGATCGAGGAGGTGCTGCTCCTGGCCACCGGGTCCACCGCCGCCGCGGGCCGGGCCGCCGCGGCGCCGCACGATCCACGCATGCGACAGGCCGACGCGATCATCGCCGCGGACCCCGGCGGCCCGCACACGGTCCGCTCCCTCGCGCGCCAAGTCACCCTGTCGCCCTCACGGTTCGCGCACCTCTACGCCGAGCAGACCGGCCGTACGCCGATGCAGGCCGTGCGCGCCGCGCGCCTCGGCCACGCGCAGCGGCTCCTGGACGCCACCGACCTGGACATCGGCCAGGTCGCGCGGGCCTCGGGCTTCGCGAGCCCCTTCCACTTCAGCCGGGCCTTCCGGGAGCGCTTCGGGGTGCCGCCGAGCGGGTACCGGGCGGGCGCTTCGGTGACACTGCCCGAGTGAACCGGCCCGCCTCGCCGCCCCTCACACCGACGCCCCCGCCCGCAGCCCCTCCAGCACCGCCTCCTCCACCGACCGTGGACTCACGCAGTCGCCGATCGGCACAGCGCCCGGGTGGTCCGTGAGGTCCGTGACGGGGGTGTGGCCCTGGGCCAGGACGACGGCCGCGATGTCGTCGAGGACCACGGGCTCCTCCGTGAGGGTGTGCTGGAGGTAGGCCGTGTCGTTGTCGGCGCCGTAGAGGCGGACGTTGGGGACGACCTCGATCTTCGCGCGCACCGCCGCCGTGAGCATGGCCGCGCGCACGTACTGCTGCAGGTGCTCGCCCGCGGCGAAGCCCGTGACGCCCAGGGTCACACGGCGGCCCTGCTGGGCCAGGAGGAGTGCCACGCCCAGGCCGACCCAGTCGCCGCGCCAGTCCGCGACGAGGATGCGGCCGCGCGGGGTGCGGGCCCCCTGGATGACCTGCCAGGCGTCGAGGACGACCGGGTCGTCCAGGCGCTCCAGTTCGGGGCGCAGTGGTGTCGCGCCGGTCGCCAGGATCACCGCGTCGGGGGCGGCGTCGGCCAGGAGTGCGTGGTCGACGCGGGTGTCGGTGACGATGCGGGCCCCGGCACGCCGTGCCTCGCCCTCCAGGTTGGTGGCCGCTCCCCCGAACTCCGCCCGGCCGGGCAGTTCCTGGGCGAGCAGGACCTGGCCGCCGGGGCGTCGGCCGGCCTCGTACAGGGTCACGTCGTGTCCGCGCCCCGCCGCGACCGCCGCCGCCTTCAGGCCCGCCGGGCCGCCTCCGACGACCACGACGCGCTTGCGCCGGGTGATCAGCGGCAGGGTGCCGAAGCGCAACTCGCGACCGGTTTCCGGGTGTTGGATGCAGGAGATGGGGTGGCCCGACTGGAAGTGGCCGATGCAGGCCTGGTTGCAGCCGATGCAGGCGCGGATCTCCTCGGTGTCACCGCGTTCGGCCTTGCCGGGCATGCGGGGGTCGCAGATCAGGGCGCGGGTCATGGCGCAGGCGTCGGCCTGGCCCTTGGCGATGATGGTGTCCGCTTCCTGGGGCTGGTTGATGCGGCCCGCGACCATGACCGGCACGCCCACCACCTCCCGTACGCGGGCGGCCATCGGTGCGGTGTAGCCGGCCGCATGGGCCATGGGCGGCGCGATGTGCTGGGCTGCCGACAGTGTCGCCGAGCTCCCGGCGCACACGGACACGTAGTCGACGAGTCCTTCCGCGTCGAGCCGGGCGGCGACGTCGCACACCAGCTCCGGGGTGAGCCCGTCGTGGGCGAGTTCGTCGCCGGAGATGCGCAGGCCGATGACGAAGTCGTCGGCGGCGTGCCGGCGTGCGGCCGCGAGGGATTCGCGCAGGAAGCGCAGTCGGGCGTCCGCGCTGCCGCCGTAGCCGTCGGTGCGCTGGTTGACCTGCGGGTTGAGGAACTGGGCGGGCAAGTAGCCGTGGCTCGCGACGACTTCGACGCCGTCAAGGCCCGCGGCGCGCAACCGGCGTGCCGCCTCCCCGTAGCCCTCGATCACCTCGGTGATCTCCTCGCCGGTCATCGCGCGCGGCATCACATGGAAGCGCTCGCTGGGCACGGCCGAGGGTGCCCAGGCGACGGGTGCGCTGCCGTCGGGTGACTCCAGGATCTCGCGGCCCGGGTGGAAGATCTGGCCGAAGACGGTGGCGCCGTGCCGGTGCGCGGCCTCGGCGAGGCGGGCGTATCCCTCGACGCACGCGTCGTCGTCGGCCATGAGGACGTGTGAGGTGTAGTGCGCGCTCTCGTGCACGCCGCCGACCTGTACGACGATCAGGCCCACGCCGCCCTCGGCGCGCGCCGCGTGGTAGGCGACGAGCTCGTCGGTGACCTTGCCGTCGCGGACCAGGACGGTGTCGTGCCCGGATGACACGACACGGTTCTTCACCCGTACGCCTCCGATCCGCAGCGGGCTGAACAGATGCGGGAACTGCGACTGCGACTCCATGCGGCTTCTCCGTCCCGGCGCACCGCGGCGCGCTCCAACTACCTTGCTGTTACGCCCTGTTCACTGCTCACCGCGTCCGGACGCCGAACAGCGCGCGGGCCGTGCCGAGCAGCAGATCCGCGTACCGCTGCGGCGTCATGCCGCCCCCGGCCGCCACTGCCATGTCGCAGCCGTCGACCAGCGCGGCGACGGAGGCGATCACCGTATCCACGGGGAGCACGGGCACGAAGTACCCCTGGGCGACGCCGTCTTCGACGATGCCGGTCAGCAGCGCGAGCCACTCCTCGTGCACGGACCGCACCCCGTCGCGCAGCCCGGGGTGACGGGCGGCGCTCGCGCAGAACTCCGTCCATGTCGCACACCGGCGCTCCAACTCCGGGTCGCCGGTGAGGGCTTGGACGAGCAGCTCGAAGCGGTGCCACGGGTCCGGTTCGTCCGCCGCCGAGGCGCGCCAGCGGGCGATCAGCTGCTCGATGGACCACTCGAAGGCCTCACGGAACAGCTCGTCGCGCGTGTCGAAGTGATGTTGCAGCGCGCCGATGGAGACACCCGCGGCGCGGGCGACATCCCGCAACCGGGCGGCGTCCAGGCCGCGTTCGGCCAGCACGCGGGCCGCCGCCCGCAACACATCCTCACGGTCGACCACAGGCCCTCCCCGACGTTCACGAATATCACTGTGCCCCACACCTTGCCACAGAATAATAACGCATTATTGTGAGCTGCCGCACAGTCCTCGCCTCCCCAACTTCCCTCAGAGGTGGTCCTCTTGGACGGGCACAACGCTTCAGAGTCGCTGCGCAAGACGCTCACCTGGCGCGACGGTTTCGCGATCGCCCTCGTCATCCCGAACGGCCTGCTCCTGACGGTGGGCTACGCGATCGGCGCGATCGGAGCGTGGACGGCGATCGCCATCTGGGTGGGCGGCGCGCTCGTCGGCCTGCTGCAGAACATGCTGTTCTCCGAGACCGCCGCGATGTTCCCCGGCATGTCCGGTGGTGTCAGCCGGTACGCGATCGAGGGCTGGAAGCGCTACTTCGCCCCGCTGGGGGCCGTGGCCTCCTTCGGCTACTGGATCGGCTGGTCGTTCAGCATCGCCGTGAACGGCGCGGCCATCGGCACCCTCGTCACCACGCAGTGGCTGCCCGGCCTGCCGTCGTTCCCGCTGCTGGGCCACGAGGTCGGCGGCACCGAGATGATCGCGGTCCTCGCCATCGCCGCCGGCTGGGCCTGCAACTACTTCGGGGCGCGCCTGACCGCCGTCACCAGCAAGGTGGTCAGCGCGGTGGTCCTGTGCGGTCTGGTCGTGGTCGTCGCGGCTCCGCTCGTGCGCTCGGCGAGCTGGGACGTCGACCGGCTGACGTGGTTCCACGGCGGGTCCTGGATGACCATCGTGGTCTGGTACTACGTGACGTGCTGGACGACGTACGGGACGGAGATCTGCGCCTCCTTCGCGCCGGAGTACCGCGACACCGTGCGCGACACCGCCAAGGCGCTGCGCGCCACCTCGCTCGTGTCCCTGGGGCTGTTCCTCGTCGTGCCGCTCGCGATGACGGGGTCGGTCGGCGAGAAGGCCATCGCGGCCGACCCGGTGGGCGCCTTCGCGCTCGCCTTCGAGAAGGCGCTGGGTGGCATGGCCCCTCTCGGGGTGGGCATTCTCGTGGTCTCGATGTTCCTGGGCATGGTCGCCACGACGGCCGACGGCGGGCGCGCGCTGTACGGGCTCGCCCGCGAGGGCATGACGCTGCGCCAGTTGGACCGGCTCAACCGCTGGGGCGTGCCCGGTCGCGCGCTCACGCTGGACGCCGTGGTCAACGCCGCGATCGTGCTGCTGCTCGGCGAGCCCCTGAGCATCCTGCTGGCCAGCAACTTCGGCTATCTGACGGCCGTCACGCTCGCCATCGCCGCGTTCCTGCTGCTGCGCCGCGACCGCCCGAACTGGACCCGGCCGATCCGCCGGCGGCGTGCCTGGATCCCCGTGGCGTGGGGGCTGCTCGCTCTGAACGTCTTCGTGGTCGCCATCGGTGTGACACATCCCTCGCTCGCGGGGTACGGCGGGATCGGGGACACGCTGGTCGGTGTCGCCATCCTCCTCATCTCCGTGGGTCTGTACGGGTATCGCTGCCTGGTGCAGGACCGTCGCCCCATCGCCTGGCGCATCGAGACGCCGGACATGCCGGTGTCGCGCACAGACGAACCGATTCGCACCAAGTGACCCGACACATCACACATGCCGGGTCGGGTAACTCACAGTAGGACGGGGCGAGTTGTGCGCGGCGCGCACCGGGCGGGCACACGGCGACCACAGCGCCTACGATGTTCGGCCGTGCCCCGCACCCGATTGTGAAGGACCCGCATGGCGCCCCCGCCCCGAGGCCCCGCCGGAAAGCGGCGCAAGCCGCGCACCTCGCCCGCCGCGTGGCTGTCCGCGCGCGCGTCCGGCGGCAGGGAGCGTACGCGAGGCGCCCTGGCCGGCCGCCGCACCGGTGCGTTCGTGGCCGGTGGCGCGGTACTGGTCGCGGCCACGGTGGGCGGCGTCCTGCTGGCCACGGGCGGCGACGAACCGGCGTCGCTGACCGCCCGCTACCAGGGCACGGCCACCTCGCAGAGCGCCTTCACCGGCCGCTACGTGATCCACAACGGCAGCGAATCCGCGTCCTCCGACTGGAAGTTGTCCTTCACGCTGCCGAAGAACGCAACCCTCTCCTCGCTGTCGCACGCCCACTACGCGGTGCAGGGCCGGCATGTGACCGCCGAGGCCCGCCGGGGCGACGCCCCGCTCGCCGCCGGGGAGTCGGTCACCCTCACCCTCAAGGCCCGCTCGACGTCCGGCGCGCGCCCCACCGACTGCTCCGTCGACGGCGCCCCGTGCACGATCGGCGCGATCCCCGCTCCGAGCCCCGGCAAGGACACCCCGCCGCCGAAGAAGCACACACCAAAGCCGAAACCGACACACTCCACGGCCCCGCCGAGGCCGGTCTCGTTCGCCCCGTACGTCGACACCTCCCTCTCCCCCGCCTTCGACCTGACGCGGGCCGCCCACCGTACGGGCGTGAAGAACTACACCCTCGCCTTCGTGAAGCCCAAGGGCGACTGCACCCCGCAGTGGGGCAAGTCGACGCTCGACAGCGACCCGGTCGCCGCCAGGATCGGGGCACTGCGCTCCGCGGGCGGCGACGTACGTGTCTCCTTCGGCGGGCAGAGCGGCAACGAACTCGCCCGCACCTGCACGTCGGCGTCACGACTCACCTCCGCGTACGAGCAGGTCATCGACCGCTACAAGCTGACCAAGGTCGACTTCGACATCGAGGGCGACGCGTTGACCGACCGCGCGAGCGTGGACCGGCGCAACCGGGTCGTCGCGGCGCTGCAGCGCCAACACCCCGGCCTGGACGTGTCGTTCACGCTGCCGGCACTGCCCCGCGGCATCACCGCCGACGGCCTCACCCTGCTGCGCAACGCCAAGAAGCATGGCGTCGACATCGGCTCCGTCAACGCCATGGCCATGAACTTCGGCTCCTCCCCCGCGCCCCACCCGCGCGGCCGGATGGGCAAGTACGCCATCGACACCGCCGAGTCCACCCATGCCCAGCTGAAGGCCATCATCGGCGGCTCGGACAGCGCGGTGTGGAACCGCGTCGCCGTCACCCCGATGATCGGTGTCAACGACATCGACGAAGAGGTCTTCACGCTCTCCGACGCCGCCGAGCTCGGCACGTTCGCCAAGTCCAAGGGCATGGCCTGGCTCTCCCTGTGGTCGGCGACCCGCGACCGGGCGTGCCCCGACGGCCCGGGCGGCCCGGCGGCGGCGACGTGCAGCGGGGTGGGCCAGTCGGCCGACGGGTTCATGAAGGCGTTCACGGCACACACTCGCTGACGAAGCCGCCGCTCGCTCTCGGTCCGGCGGCTCGCGCGCTGTCGACCGGGGCGTACCCGCCCGAAGTCGCCCTACTTGATGGACCCCCCGGTGATCCCCGCGGCGATGTACTTCTGGGCGAGGACGAGCAGCACGGCGGCCGGGATCGCCGACAGGACGGACGCGGCCATGACGGAGCCCCAGTCGCCGACGTGCGCGCCGATGTACTGGTAGATGCCGAGCGTGACGGGCTTGACCTCGTCGGTGGTGTTCAGCGTGAGCGCGAACATGAAGTCGCTCCACGCGTACAGGAAGGAGAAGAGGCCGGCCGTGATCAGGGAGTTGCGGCTCATCGGCAGCACGACCTGGACGAAGGTGCGCAGCTTGCCCGCGCCGTCGGCCTCGGCCGCCTCGATGACCTCCTTCGGGATCGACACCATGAAGGAGCGCATGAGGACGATGGCGAAAGGGATGCCGAGCGAGGCGTCGGCGAGCATCAGGCCGAAGTAGGAGTTGACCAGGCCGAGATCGACGTACGCGCTGTACAGGGCGTTGGCGATGACGATGCCCGGCACCATCTGCGTGATGAGGGTGCCGAAGACGATGGTGCGGCTGCCGCGCAGCCGGAACTGGGCGAGCCCGTACGCGGCGGGCGCGGCGACGGCCAGGCAGATGGCGACGGCGCCGAGCGCGACCGCGAGCGAGGTGAGCAGGTGGCCGCCCTGCTCGCTGATCGCGGAGGTGAAGCCGGACAGGTCCAACGAGTCCGGCACGGGCGAGACTTCGAGCAGACCCGACTCCGGCTGCAGCGCCGTGTTGATCATCCAGTACAGCGGGAACAGCATCACGCCGAGGATGACGATCCCGGCGACGGTGGCGCCCCAGCGGCGCCCGGACGTGGTGGTGGCGTCGGCCATGCCGGTCACTTCCCCTCGGAGCGGTTGGCCCGCAGGTAGAACACCGCGAAGACGGCGGAGATGAGGATGAGGACGTTGCCGACGACGGCGCCCGCGCCGAAGTCGAGCTGGACGAAGGAGTTCTGGTACGTGAGGGTGCCGAGCGTCTGGGTGGAGTCCGCGGGGCCGCCGTCGGTGAGGGCGAGGATCAGGTCGAGGATCTTGACCGTCGACATGAAGCCCAGGACGAGCACGACCGTGATGACGGGCTTGAGCAGCGGCAGTGTGATCGAGCGGAAGGTGCGCCAGGCGGACGCGCCGTCCAGGGAGGACGCCTCGTACAGCTCCTTGGGGATCTCCTGGAGTCCGCCGTAGAGGATCACCATGTTGAACGGGATGCCGATCCAGATGTTCACCATGATCACGGAGAACAGGGCCATGCCGGGGCTGGTCAGCCAGGGGGTGTGGCCTCCGAGTCCGATCACTTCGGCGAAGGAGTTGAGGACGCCCGTGTCCTGGTCGAGGATGCGGCGCCACACGATGCCCGAGACGACCATGGGGACAAGCCAGGGCAGCAGGATCAGCGAGCGCAGGAACCCGTTCAGCGGGAACCGCTTGGTGAAGAAGGCGGCGAGGGCCAGGCCGATGCCGAACTGGCCGATCAGCGAGCCGATCGTGAAGACGATGGTGTGCCACAGCGCCTTGCCGAAGAGGTCGTCGTGGAAGACCTTGCTCCAGTTGTCGGCACCGTTGAAGGGGGACTTGCCGTCGAAGAACGTGGACGGCGAGAAGTCCTGGAAGCTCATCACGACGTTGCGGACGAGCGGGTAGCCGAAGAACAGCAGCATGAAGACGACGGCGGGGGCGATGAATCCCCACTGGCCCAGTCTGCGGCGGCGGCGCGCGCGTGCCGGGTCGGTCCTCTTCTGAACTGCCGTGCGCTGGACGGCGGGTGCGGTGGCCGTGGTGGTCGACATGGTGGTGAGTCCCCCTCAGTTCCCGCTCGTGGCGCGGCTCTGCGCCTTCTTCAGCGCGGCCTCGCTGGACTGCCCGGTCAGCGCCGACTGGAAGGCGCTCTGGAGGGCGAGCGACACGGACGACCAGCGCGCTCCGACCTTCGCGGTGCGGGAGCGGGCGGTGGCCACCTGGTCGGCGAGCGCGTCGAGTTCGGGCACTTCCTTGCGCCAGGTCGCGGCGGCCTTCTCGTTGGCCGGGACCATCCAGCTGTTGCGGGCGTAGGTGATCTGCTCGCGCTCGGAGGACATACATCGGATGATCTTTGCCGCGGTCTTCTGGCGCCCGGTGTCCTCGGTCTTGGGGACGGTGAGGACGGCGCCGCCGAGTGGGCCGACGGATGCGTCGCCCGTGTTCGGGACCGGGATCTGGGCGATGCCCCAGTGCAGGTTCTTCTTGGTGTTCAGCGTCTCCACCTGCCACGGGCCGTTGATCATCATCGCGGCGTTGCCTGCCATGAACTGGTCGTTGACGTCGGCCTGCGTCCAGTTGACGGTCGACCTGGACAGCGAGCGGTCCTTGATGAGGCCCTTCCAGTAGTCGAGGGCGCCCGCGACCTTCGGCCCGGCGAGGTCCGTCTCGTCGCCGCCGTTGGACCACATGAACGGCGCGAACTGGAAGACACCGTCCTCCGCGCCGCCCGCGCTCAGCGCGATGCCGTACTGGCTGCCCCGGGTGAGCTTCTTGGCGCTCTGCCGCATCTCGTCCCAGGTGGTGGGTACGTCGAGCCCGGCCTTCTTCAGGATGTCCTTGTTGTAGAAGAGGGCGAGGGTGTTCACCGTGCGTGCGGCCCCGTAGTACGTCCCCTTGTACGAGCCGAAGTCGACGATGCCCTTCGGGATGTCCTTCGTGGACAGGTCCAGGGAGCGCAGGTCGACCAGGCCGCCCGCCTCCGCGAACGTCGGCATCTCGGAGGCGTCGAACTGGATGACGTCGGGGAGCGACTTCGACGAGGCCATGCGCAGCGACTTCTGCATGACCTGTGCGGCGGGCACGCTCTGCTGCTCGATGGTGAGGCCCAGCTCTGCGCTGCAGCGCTTCAGCGTGGCGGCGTCCCAGCCGTGGTAGGAGGCGTCGGTCGAGGAGTTGAGAACGGTGAAGACACCGGGGTCGCGTCCCGCGCCGCAGCCGGTGAGCGCCGCACCGGCGACGAGTGCGGAACAGGCGGTGAGTGCCGCGGTGGTGCTTCGGCCGCGGCGGCCGCGCCGGGGGCGCGGCACGTCCGGTGGAAGTGCTGCTGTCACGGTGGATACCCAAGCCTTGAAGGGGTGGCCGGCCCCGGCGGAACTCCCGTGTCCCGGCGAGGTGTTCGCATCGCGCGCTGCGGCTCCGGCCCGCGCCGCACGCGCAGAGCGCGTTTTTGTTTTCCGCCATGACTAATACGTCATCAAGCGCTTCGACACCAGACCTTGCGGCCGACTTCATTACTCGTGCACAGCCTGCTACACCACGCTGTGATCGAATCGAAGCGCTTCGATGATTCCGGGTCTCGACCTCTTGATCTTTCGATGCGCGTGAGCTCAAATGCGGTGTAGAGGCGCCTTGCCCCCGCACATTGCCCACCCCGAGGAAGATGATGAAGTTCACCGACGGCTTCTGGCTGATGCGCGACGGGGTCGAGGCCTCGTACGCCACCGAGGTCCGTGACGTCCGCGTCGACGCCGACCGCTTCACCGCGTTCGCGGCGGCCCAGCGGATCGAGCGGCGCGGCGACACCCTCAACTCCCCCTTGCTGACCGTCGATTGCTTCACCCCCGCCGAGGGCGTCATCGGGGTCCGCGTCACCCACCACGCGGGAAAGCGGCGCCTGGGTCCCGACTTCCTGCTGCCCGGAGAGGACGCCGGCACGGGTGCGGTGCGCCGCGACGGCACCCGGGTCGAACTGTCCAGCGGGCCGCTGTCCGTGTGCCTCGACGAGGCGGCGCCCTGGCAGTTGTCCTTCCGTGATGCCGACGGCCGCGAGGTCACTTCCTCGGGCCGCAAGGGCACCGCCTTCTTCCACACGGGCGACGGGGCGCACCACATGGCCGCGCAGCTGTCACTCGGCGTCGGCGAGCAGGTCTACGGCCTCGGCGAGCGCTTCACCCCGTTCGTCAGGAACGGCCAGGTCGTCGACATGTGGCAGGCCGACGGCGGCACGAGCAGCGAACAGGCCTACAAGAACGTCCCGTTCAGCCTGCACGTCTCCCCCGCGGGCGCCTACGGCGTGTTCGTCGCGCACCCGGGAAGGGTCAGTTACGAGATCGGCTCCGAGTCGGTCGGCCAGATGCAGTTCAGCGTCGAGGACCAGTCGGTCGAGTACTACGTCGTCGCCGGCCCCACCCCCAAGGACGTGCTGCGCCGCTACACCGCGCTCACCGGCCGCCCGGCGCTGCCGCCCGCGTGGTCCTTCGGCCTGTGGCTGACGACGTCGTTCACCACCCAGTACGACGAGGAGACGGTGACGTCGTTCGTCGACGGGATGGCGGAGCGCGACATCCCGCTGAGCGTCTTCCACTTCGACTGTTTCTGGATGCGCGAGTACCAGTGGTCGGACTTCGAGTGGGACCCGGCGGTCTTCCCCGATCCGGAGGGCATGCTGGCCCGCCTCAAGGAACGCGGCCTGCGCGTCTCCGTGTGGATCAACCCGTACATCGCCCAGAAGTCGGCGCTGTTCGAAGAGGCCGCCGCGCAGGGCTACTTGGTGAAGCGGGCCAACGGCGACATCTGGCAGTGGGACCTGTGGCAGGCGGGCATGGCGCTCGTGGACTTCACGAACCCGGAGGCCTGCGCCTGGTTCCGCGCGAAGCTCAAGGTGCTGCTCGACCAGGGTGTCGACTGCTTCAAGACGGACTTCGGCGAGCGCATCCCCACCGACGTCGTCTGGCACGACGGCTCCGACCCGGAGCGCATGCACAACTACTACACGCACCTGTACAACCAGGTCGTCTTCGACCTGCTGGAGAAGGAGCGCGGCCGCGGCGAGTCCGTCCTCTTCGCCCGTTCGGCAACGGCGGGCGGGCAGCAGTTTCCTGTGCACTGGGGCGGCGACTGCTTCTCCTCGTTCGGCGCGATGGCGGAGTCGCTGCGCGGCGGCCTGTCCCTCTCCCTGTCCGGCTTCGGCTTCTGGTCCCACGACATCGGCGGCTTCGAGGGCACCCCCGACGCGGCGGTCTTCAAGCGCTGGCTGGCCTTCGGTCTCCTCTCCTCCCACAGCCGCCTGCACGGCTCGTCCTCGTACCGGGTGCCGTGGGAGTTCGGCGACGAAGCGGTCAACGTGGCGAGGAGCTTCACCCGCCTCAAGCACCGTCTGATGCCGTATCTGTACGGTGCCGCGGCCGAGGCGCACACGACGGGCGTGCCGCTGATGCGCCCGATGCTGCTCGACTTCCCCGACGACCCCACGGCGCGCGCCCTCGACCGCCAGTACATGCTCGGCCCCGACCTCCTGGTGGCGCCGGTGTTCTCCGCGGACGGCGACGTCGAGTTCTACGTCCCCGAGGGCACGTGGACCCATCTCCTCACCGGCGAGCGGGTCGAGGGCCCGGCCTGGCGGCGCGAACGGCACGGCTTCGACAGCCTGCCGCTGTACGTACGTCCTGGCGCGGTCCTGCCGATGGGCGCGGACGCCTCACGCCCGGACGGCGACTGGCTCACGGGGCTCACGCTGCTGGCCACCCCGGACGCGCAGGATGTGACGGTGACGGTGCCCGATCTGCACGGAGGCGTGGCCGCGACGTACCGGGTGGTGCGGGACGGCGCGCGCGGGGAGGCGACGGTCGCGGAGGGGCACGGTGGCGGCGAGGTGACGGTGCGGAACCTCTGACGCCCGGCGGGGGCCTGCCTAGGGCCTGTCGTCAAACTCCCGTCGTCGCCCGAAGGGCGGCGCCGCGGCGTCTGGTGCGTGCGATCGCAAGGCGCCGGAAGGTTCTAGTAGCGGAGCTACTCGGACTTTTCGGCAACGCCGCGAGCGTGCGTGCCAGACGTCGCGGCGCAGACGGGAGTTTGACGACAGGCCCTAGTGCAGCGCCAGGAACGGTGCCGACGCCAGGAGGAAGGCCACCATGGCGTACTTCAGGCGTCGGGCCGGGAGGGCGTGGGCGATGCGCCAGCCGATGAGTACGCCGGCCAGCTCCGGGATGCCCACCAGGGCCGCGAGCCGCCAGTCGACGGATCCGTGCAGCACATACGCCACCGTGCCCACGCTCGCGATCACGATCGACTGGGCCTGGGCCGCGGCCAGCGACGACAGGACCGGCAGCCCGGCCACCACGAGCAGTGGCACGCTCAGCATGGGGCCGCCGAGCCCGAAGAGGCCCGCCACGACCGCGACCACGAAGCCGATCAGGACGGTGCGGCCCAGCGGGATGTGCGCGCGCTCGGCGCCGTCCGGTGCGCGCCGGTCGCGCACCCACACCAGGATGCCGGTCACGACGACCGCGCAGGCCAGCAGGATCCCGAAGCCGCGTCCCGCGACCAGGGTGTTGCACAGCACGCCCAGCGGCGCTCCCACGAGGGCGACGCCCGCGAGTGCGGCGGCGCAGCGCCGGGTTCCGGGGTCGCGGAGCTGGCCCGAGCGCGCGTACGCCGCCGTGCCGAGCAGGCCCGTGGCGACGTGGGTGACGATCGCGGTGCCCGCCACGCCCGCGGGCGTGAGGCCCGAGAACAGGAACAGGCCGATCGTGGGCAGCACTCCGCCGGGTCCGATGGCGGTGATCCCGATGCCGCCGAGCAGCCCGGCCACCGCCAGGAGGACGAGGTGTGTCGTGTCCAGATTCATGTTCGCTCCCGCCGGCGCTGCCGGTCTCTTGGTCGTTCGCTTCGCATGTACCGCTCCTTCAGTCCCTCGGCAGGACGGCCCGCAGGGCGAACCGGTCCGCGCGCACCCGCAGTGACTCGGCGTCGACCGGGCGGCCGTCCGCGAGCCGGGTCAGCCGGTCGATGGTGAAGAGCGCGGCGCCCTCCGCCACGTCCAGCAGGCGCGCGGTGTCCGGGTCCGCGGTGACGGCGTGCACGGTCACCTCGGCGCTGCCGAGCCGCGTACCGCTGGTCTCCTCGATGAGCGCGAACAGATCGCGGCCCGCGAGGTGGCGGTCGAGCAGCGGGCGGCCGATGTCGGGGGCGAGCCAGGTCGAGTCCAGGGAGAGCGGCTCCGCGTCGAGGGATCTCAGGCGCTCGATGTAGACCGCCTCGGAGCGCTCAGGGAGGCCGAGGCGCTGGGTGATCGCGGGTGGGGCGTGCGGCACGACACGTGCCTCGCGCACCTCGTTGGTGACCGTGCCGTACGCCGTCAACTCCTCGGCGAGACCGACCAGTCGGGCGAGGCCGTGCCCGGCCTTCTGCCCGGTCACCAGGGTGCCGATGCCGCGCCGCCGGGTGACGACACCCTCGTCCCGCAGCATGTTCAGCGCCTCACGTACGACGTTGCGGGTGGCGCCGAGGGACCGGCCGAGGGTGCGCTCGTCCGGCAGCACCTCCTCGTACGCGCCGTCGACGATGCGCTGGCGCAGCACGTCGGCGACGCGGCGTGCCCGGTCGGCCCGCGATCCGTCACGGTCTTCCATGCCCGTCCCTTCTCCGTGGTGCATGTGACGGCAGACCGTACGCCCTGTGATGTTTCGCGGGTGTTACGCCACCCCGTCCGACCTGCACAAACGCCTGACCTGCAAGGGAGCGGCAGCCCTCGGCGGCAACGCCGGTCGCCGGCGTCACACCCACCACGCGCCCGCCGGCCCGGCCACCGCCGCGCACACCGGGCGGCCCCGCACCGCGCCGACGCATCAACTCCCGCATGGAATACCCTGGTTGACGCATGATCCACGGCGACCCATCGACCTTTCGGAGCGACTCGTGCCCCAGGACCGTCCGCTGATCGACAGCGAAGCACCGCACTCGGCCCGCATCTGGAACTACTGGCTCGGCGGCAAGGACTGCTACGAGGTCGACCGCCAGGTCGGCGACGCCATTCAGCAGGTCAACGCGGAGATCGTGCACGTGGCCCGGGCCCAGCGCGCCTTCCTCGCCCGTACCGTCTCCCACCTCGTACGGGACGTGGGCATCGACCAGTTCCTCGACATCGGCACCGGACTGCCCACCATCGACAACACCCACGACGTGGCGCAGCGCCACGACCCGACGGCGCGCATCGTGTACGTCGACCACGACCCGGTCGTGCTGCGGCACGCGGAGGCCCTGCTGACCAGCACTCCGCAGGGAGCCACCGACTACATCGAGGCCGATCTGACCGACCCCGCCGACATCCTCCGGCAGGCCGCGGACACGCTGGACTTCAGCCGTCCCGTCGCCCTGATGCTGCTCGGGGTCGTCGCCCATGTCACCGACGACCGCGCCTACACGATCGTCGAGGAGCTCAAGAGCGCGCTGCCCGGCGGCAGTCACCTGGTCCTGTGCGACAGCACCGAGGTGTACCACCCCGAGGCCACCCGTGCGATGGTCGAGCAGTGGAACAGCACGAGTGACAACCCGCGGACCAATCGCACGCCCGAGCAGATCGGCCGCTTCTTCGAGGGACTTGAGCTGGTCGAACCGGGTCTGACCTCGGTTTCTCAGTGGCGCCCCGAGAGTGACGCGGGCGAACTCCCGGACCCCGTCAGCAGCTTCGGTGGCATCGGGCGCAAGCCCTAGTCGGCGTCAACACGCCAACTCCCGTACCGTAAAAGGAGACCGATCTGTGCTGACGTGCCACGCAATGGGCACCCGGGTGAGTAGCATCCGGCCCTACAGCACACACGTACACACCGACGGATCACTCCTTGCCACGAAAGCGAGCCACCATGTCGGACACCACGCCCCGGACCGAACTCAAGTCCCGTTACGCGGACCGGATCCAGGACGACATCGCGCACAACGAGAGCGAACTGAAGCGGATCAGCGAGGAAATCTCCTCTCTGCAGGCCGAGTTGGGCACCCTCGAGGAGAACCGCACGCTGCTGGAGAGCATGCTGAAGTCCCTCGGCAGCGGCGGCGTCCTGCCGCCCCTCCCGGCGCCTGCCGCCGAGAAGACGGCCGGCAAGGCGGCGGGCAAGGTTCCGCGCCAGAAGGCACGGGACACGACGGCCGCGAAGCCCGCGCAGGCCAAGAAGACCCGCGAGACGCCCGCCGCCCCCGCGAAGGCGGCCAAGTCCGCGAAGCCCGCCAAGGCCGCGGCAGCCACCAAGCCCGCCGCCCCCGCCGCCGAGAAGACCGAGCCGCAGGGCTCCACGCTGGTCGAGCTCATCGTGTCCCAGCTGGGCTCCGAGACCAGCCCGCGCTCGGCCGCCGAGATCACCTCGACGCTGCAAAAGACGCACCCCAAGCGGGAGTTCAGCACCAAGGTCGTCCGCAACACGCTGGAGGCCCTGGTCGCCAAGGCCCGCGCCGAGCGCACCCGGCAGCAGCGCTCGGTGTTCTACGTCGCCCTGCCCGGTACCGGCACGCCCGCGAAGGCAGCCGCGGACACCAAGACCGGGGCTGACAAGGCGGTGGACAGCAAGGCGGGAGCCAAGGACGGCGCCGCGTGACACCCCGCCCGGCACCTGCGCGATGAGTTTCGTTCGCCGTGGCAGTCTCACAGTTGTCGATCACGTAGGAGGAACCCCGTGAAACAGCAACTGCTGAAGGTCCAGAATTTCAACGTGTCCGCGGACGGTTTCGGCGCTGGTCAGGGCCAGAGCCTGGAGCGGCCGTTCGGTCACGCCGACCCGGGGCAGATGTTCGCCTGGGCCGGGGCCACGGCGAGCTGGCCCACTCGCACGGACCCGGGAGGCTCCCGCGGGATCGACGACTATCTGACGCGGGACTTCTCCCACAACATCGGCGCCGAGATCATGGGGCGCGGGAAGTTCGGGCCCCAGCACGGGCCCTGGCAGGACCACGAGTGGCGCGGGTGGTGGGGCGAGGAGCCGCCGTTCCACACCCCGGTGTTCGTCATGACCCACCACACGCGCCCGTCGATCACACTCTCGGACACCACGTTCCACTTCGTCGACGCCGACCCGGGCACCGTCCTCAAGCAGGCCAGGGTGGCAGCTGAGGGCAAGGACATCCGGCTGGGCGGCGGGGCCACCGTCGTCCGCGAGTTCCTTGAGGCGGACCTCGTCGACACGCTGCACGTGGCGGTCGCGGACGGCGTCACGCTCGGCTCGGGATCCAAGCTCTGGGACTCCCCCGACGAGCTCCTCGACCGCTTCCACCTCGATGTCGTGCCGAGCCCGACGGGCGCGGTGCGGCACCACTTGTTCTGGCGGAAGTGACGCGCGGCGCGCGTGGAGTCACGTACTCAGTTGCCTCGCGCGTGGAAGGGTTCCGGCTCGATCAGGACACACCGCGTTCCGGTGTAGATGGTGGGCATGCAGCGGTTGCAGTGGATGCACAGTGAGTGCGTGGGCCGGTCCGCGGCGCGGTCCTCGGCGAAGCGGTTGACGAGGTCGGGTTCGCGCAGCAGCGCGCGGCCCATCGCGACGAACTCGAAGCCCTCGGTCATGGCCTGTTCGGCGGTCTCGCGGTCCGCGATGCCGCCGAGCAGGATCAGCGGCAGTTTCAGCGCGGCCCTGAACTGGCGGGCCGAGGGGAGCAGGAACGCCTCCTCGTAGGGGTAGGCGCGGATGAACTTCCTTCCGAAGCGCTCGATGCCGAACCGCTGGGGCTGGGGGAACGTCGCCGCGAACTGGCGCACGGGCGCGCCGCCGCGGAACAGGTACATCGGGTTCAGCAGGGAGCTGCCCGCGGTGAGTTCGAGGGCGTCGACGCTGCCGTCGGCCTCCAGCCAGGCGGCGGTGCGCAGGCTCTCGTCGAGCCAGATGCCGCCGGACACACCGTCGTCCATGTTGAGCTTGGCGGTGATCGCGATCTCGTCGCCGACCTCGTCGCGGACCGCGCGCGCCACGCCCCGGGCGACCTTGGCGCGGTTGGCGAGGGTGCCGCCGTACTCGTCCTTGCGCTTGTTGAGCTTCGGGCTGAGGAAGGAGCTGGCGAAGTAGTTGTGGCCGAGGTGGATCTCCACCGCGTCGAATCCGGCCTCGACGGCGGTGCGGGCCGCGCGGGCGTGGTCGCGGGTGACGCGCGCGATGTCCTCGCGGGTGGCCGGGCGGGCGAAGCGGAAGGACTGCAGGTTCAGGAAGCGGCTGGGCGCGAGCGCGGGCAGCCCGTTGGAGACGGGGTCGGCGACGGGTCCCGCGTGGCCGATCTGCGCGGAGATCGCGGCGCCCGTCGCGTGCACGGCCTCGGTGAGTCGGCGCAGGCCGGGTACGGCCTCGGGCCGCATGTGGATCTGGTCGCGTTCGGTACGTCCCTCGGGGGCGACGGCGCAGTACGCGACGGTGGTCATGCCGACGCCGCCGGCCGCGGGTCGCCGGTGGTACTCGATGAGTCGGTCGCTGACCAGCGCGTCCCGGGTGACACCTTCGAAGGTGGCCGCCTTGATCACGCGGTTGCGCAGGGTGAGGGGGCCGAGGCGCGCGGGGGCGAGCAGGTCGGGTGCGGGGCCGGTGGTGTCGCGGGTGGAGTCTGCTGTGCTCATGGCTGTGCAACTCCTCAACTGTCGGTTCACGGACGGGCGTTCAGGCCCGCCGAGACGAAGGCGATGACCGTGTCCGCCGGAGGGCGGGGCGTGCCGCCCAGCTCGGCGGTGGCCAACTGCGGCTCCCCGTAGAGCTGGAGCAGGAGGTCGAACGTCATGCGCAGTCGGTGCCCGGCCTCCGCCCGGGAGAGGTCGGGCCGTGCGGCGCACAGCAGCTCGCGCCACGGCCGGCGCCCGAACCATCGGTCGTCGAACGGGAGTTGACGGCGGCTCAGGACAACGCGGGCGAGCAGATGCAGCAGCATGCGGCCGTGCGGGGTCCGGGCCAGTTCGTCGAGCGGCCGCACGAGTACGTCGACGAACTCCTCGACGCGCGGTGCCCTCCCGTCGGCCGTCCCGCGCTCCACGTCGGCGAGCGGCTGCGCCCACAGCGGGCCGAGGCGGCTCTGCAGCAGCGCGGCGACCAGGTCTTCCTTGGTGCCGAAGTGGTAGTTGACCGCGGCCGGGTTCATGCCCGCCGCCGCGTTGACCGCGCGGACCGACACCTGCTCGTACCCCTTGGCGAGGAAGAGCCGTTCGGCGGCGTCGAGCAGTGCCGCCCGTGTGGTGTTGGTGGGCATGGGCACAGGACAGCACGGCGCGGCACACTTTTCAATCAGTGATGGAATACCAGGTGCAGACGGTCGATCGTGCCGAACAGACACGTCGAAACTGTTAGAACTCCGGATGATCGGGGACGCAGTGGACATGGAGATCGGATACACCTTGATGACCGAGCAGGCGGGGCCCCGCGAGCTGGTGGGCCACGCGGTCGGGGCCGAGGAGGCGGGCTTCGACTTCTCGGTGACCAGCGACCACTACTTCCCCTGGCTGCGTTCCCAGGGCCACTCCCCATATGCCTGGAGCGTGCTCGGAGCCGTCGCGCAGGCGACGTCGCGGCTGCCGCTGATGACGTACGTGACCTGCCCGACCTTCCGCTACCACCCCGCGGTGGTGGCCCAGAAGGCGGCGACCGTACAGCTGCTGTCCGAAGGGCGGTTCCGCCTCGGGCTCGGCTCCGGGGAGAACCTCAACGAACACGTGGTGGGCCGCGGCTGGCCGGCGGTGGACGTGCGGCACGAGATGCTGGAGGAGGCCGTCACGATCATCAGCGCCCTGTTCGAGGGCGGGCACGTCACCCACCACGGCACGTACTACGACGTCGACTCGGCGCGCCTGTGGGACCTGCCCGGGACCACCCCGCCGATCGGTATCGCCGTATCGGGCGAGCGGTCCTGCGAGCTGGCGGGCCGGCTCGCCGACCTGCTCATCGCCACCGAGCCCAAGGCGGAGCTGCTGACCGCCTTCGACCGGCACGGCGGCGAGGGCAAGCCCCGCATCGGGCAGCTGCCGGTCTCCTACGACCCCGACCGCGGGGCCGCCGTCGCCCGTGCGCACGATCAGTTCCGCTGGTTCGGCGGCGGTTGGAAGGTCAACTCCGAGCTTCCGCACCCCGGCTCGTTCGAGGGCGCGACCCGGTTCGTGCGGCCAGAGGACGTCGCGGAGTCGATCCCCTGCGGCGCCGACGTGGACGCGTTCGTGCAGGCCGCGCGCCCCTTCGCCGATGCCGGGTTCACCGGTCTCGCCCTGGTCCAGATCGGCGGCGACCAGCAGCACGGTTTCCTGGAGTGGTCTGCCAGGAAACTGCTGCCCGCCCTGCGCGAAACCTTCGGATGACCGGGCGATGACCGAGCGCACACCGGCACCCGCACCGTCGACCGAGGGCTCGGCGCTCGTCGTGATCGACATGATCAACACGTACGACCACGACGACGCGGAGCTCCTGCTGCCCGCGTCCCGCGCCGTCGTCCCCGCGGTCGTGGAACTGCTCGACCGGGCGCGCACGGCCGGCGTTCCGGTGATCTACGTCAACGACAACTTCGGCGAATGGCGCTCGCACCACGGCGAGTTGGTGGACACGGCGCTGGCCGGGCCGCACGCCGATCTGGTGGAACCGCTACGGCCCGACGGAGACTCCCTCTTCGTCGTCAAGGCCCGCCACTCGATCTTCTACGAGACCCCGCTCTCGTATCTGCTGTGGGAGCTGGGCGTCGGACACATCGTGCTGTGCGGCCAGGTCACCGAGCAGTGCGTGCTCTACTCCGCGCTCGACGCGCACATCCGTCATCTGCGGACCACGGTGCCGCACGACGCGGTGGCGGCCATCCATCCGGAACTCGCGCACGCCGCGCTGGAGATGATGCGGCGCAACATGGGCGCACACATCGTGGCGGCCTCGGACGTGACGTTCGAGGACCGGGCCTGAGCGCGGGGTGAGCGCCCTCATCGACGGCGTGCGCGCGTGCGCCGAGGGTCAGCGCACGAGGGCGTACACGACCCAGCCGAGGAGGAACAGCACCACGATCCCGGTCAAGATCGCGGTGCCCTTCCCCGGCCCCGCCGCGCGCAACTCCCGCTCGAGCTCCTTCTCCTTGATGAAGGCCTTGGTGTCTTCCTCGGTGCGTGTGCGCACCCATCCGTTTCCAGGACCGAACATTCCCCGTGCCTCCCCGTTTTGACTGAATCTTGCTTCTTACCGAATGAGGCGCGGGCAAACGTCCGCTCGTCCGCTTCAGGTCCCGGCGCCGCGCAGTTGGGCCAGTGACGCCGCGTTCAGCGGGCGCGGCGCGGAGTCCGTGCCGGTGCCGACGAGGACGACCGTGCACGCGCAGGCGTGGGTGAGGGCGGTGGTGAAGCTGCCGTCGGCGAACTGGGTGAGCGGGCCGCGCGGCGAGTTCCCGACGGCTACGACGCGGGCGCCGACGTCCGCCGCGTGCCGGGCCAGCGCGCGGCCGGCGGCGGCGTGGTCCCCGACGCTGTTCAGCACCTGTCCGGTGGCGGCCGCCCCCTGACCCGCGAGCCGGTCGAGATGGTCCTTCACGGCGGCGCGGGCCTGCGCCAGGTCCTCGGCGTCGGCGGCCTGGTCGTCGACCACGGCGGTCTGCCGGACGTGCACGACCTCCAGCGGGCTGGAGGTGTCCCGGGCGAGGCGCGCGGCCGCGTCGACGATGGCGGGCGCCCGGTCGTGGTCGCCGACGGCGACGACGACGCGCGGCTCGCCGCTCGGGGCCACGGCTCCCACGGGCGTGAGCGACGGCTGCACCGGCTCGCCCTCGTCCAGGTTCGCCTCGGCCTGCCGCAGCAGCCGGTGCCCGCTGGCGAGGACCGGGATGGCCAGGATGAAGGTGAGCGCGGCCAGGTAGAAGGGCACGCTCAGGTCCATGGCGTCGGCCAGCTTGCCCGCGGCGTACGGTGCGAGGCCGCCGCCGATGAACCGCAGGAAGCCGTACGCGGACGAGGCGACGGGCCGTTCCACGGGCGAGACCAGCATGACGGCCTGCGTGGTGAGCGTGTTGTTGATGCCGATGAAGGCGCCGCTGACGATGACCGCGACGATCACCACGGTCGGCGTCGAGACCCCGGCGGCGATGACCGCCATCACGACGCCGAGGCAGAACAGATTCGCGTACAGGACGGCCGCGGTGCCGTAGCGCGCCTGGAGGCGCGGCGCGAAGTACACGCTGAACAGGGCGACCAGGAGCCCCCAGCCGGTGAAGACGAGGCCGAGTTCGTGGGCGTCGAGCTCCATGGGGTACGGCGCGTACCCGAGCATCGTGAAGAAGCCCCAGTTGTAGAGCAGCGCCATGATGCCCATGGTCAGCAGGCCGCGGTGGCGCAGCGCCTTGAGCGGGGCGAGCGGTGACGTGATCTTTTTGGGCCTGGGCAGATCGGGGACGAGGGCGATGGTGGCGATCAGCGCGATGGCCATCAGGACGGCGACGCCGAAGAACGGCCCGCGCCAGCTGATCGCCCCCAACTCGCCGCCGAGCAGCGGCCCGACGGCGATCCCGAGGCCGAGCGCGGTCTCGTAGAGGATGATCGCGCCGCCGAATCCGCCGCTCGCCGACGCGACGATGACGGCCAGGGAGGTGGCGATGAACAGCGCGTTGCCGAGACCCCAGCCGGCGCGGAAGCCCACGATGCCGTTGATGGAGCCGGTGGCTCCGGCGAGCGCCGAGAAGACGACGATGACGCTCAGGCCTATGACGAGGGTGCGCTTGGCGCCGAAGCGGCTGGAGAACCAGCCGACGACGAGCATCGCGACCGCGGTGACGATCAGATAGCTGCTGAACAGCAGGGACACCTGGCTCGGTGTGGCATGCAGGCTGTCGGCCAGAGCGGGCAGGATCGGGTCCACGAGACCGATGCCCATGAACGAGATGACGCAGGCGAACGCGACGGCCCAGACGGCCTTGGGCTGCTTGAAGGGGCTCGTGGTCTTCGACTCCCGCTTATGCATGCAGCCATCATGTATTTACGTGTACACGGAAACAAGATGCCTGCGGGCGCCACTCCCCCGCAGGGAGTGACGCCCGCACGGTGAACGCTCAGGCGGCCCGCTTCGGCAGCTTCCAGTTCGGCCGCGGGAAGTGGCAGGTGTACCCCTCGGGGTACCGCTCCAGATAGTCCTGGTGCTCCGGCTCGGCCTCCCAGAAGTCGCCGACCGGCTCCACCTCGGTCACGACCTTCCCGGGCCACAGGCCGCTCGCCTCGACGTCCGCGATGGTGTCAAGGGCGACCTGGCGCTGCGCATCGTCCACGTAGTAGATCGCGGACCGGTAGCTGCGCCCCAGGTCGTTGCCCTGGCGGTCCTTCGTGGTCGGGTCGTGGACCTGGAAGAAGAACTCCAGCAGGTCCCGGTAGGTGACCACCGAGGGGTCATAGACGATCTCGATGGCCTCGGCGTGGTCGCCGTGGTTACGGTATGTGGCGTTCGGCGTGTCACCGCCGGAGTACCCCACACGCGTCGACAGCACGCCCGGCCGCACGCGGATCAGGTCCTGCATTCCCCAGAAGCAGCCGCCTGCCAGCACTGCCCTCTCGGTTACCTCCGACATACGTCACTCCCTGTGCTACCTGATGACACGACGAGCAGATCCAACAGGTCCAACAGACCGCGACCCACAGATCTTCCAGTTTAGGCCGAGCTCCTCAAGCGAAGCTATCGACCCCCATAAGGCAGCCTTATGTGCCCATAGACCGGACCCGCCTACTTTCTAAGGCTTGCCTTACTTTAGGCTTCCCCTCAAGCACTCGTGGCCCGACCAGCACGTACGGACCACGGGAACCACTCGAAGGGAACCTGAACCATGCCTCGCCCCCTGAGGGTCGCCATCGTCGGAGCCGGCCCCGCCGGCATCTACGCCGCCGACGCCCTGCTCAAGTCCGAAACGGCCTCCGAGCCGGGGGTGTCCATCGACCTCTTCGAGCGCATGCCGGCCCCGTTCGGTCTGATCCGCTACGGCGTCGCGCCGGACCACCCGCGCATCAAGGGCATCGTGAAGGCCCTCCACCAGGTGCTCGACAAGCCGCAGATCCGCCTGTTCGGCAACGTCGACTACCCGCGCGACATCGACCTCGACGACCTGCGTGCCTTCTACGACGCGATCGTCTTCTCCACCGGCGCCACGGCCGACCGGGCGCTCGACATCCCGGGCATCGAGCTCGACGGCTCCTACGGCGCCGCGGACTTCGTGTCCTGGTACGACGGCCACCCCGACGTCCCGCGCACCTGGCCGCTGGAGGCCGAGAAGGTCGCGGTCCTCGGTGTCGGCAACGTCGCGCTCGACGTCGCGCGCGTGCTGGCGAAGACGGCGGACGAGCTGCTGCCGACCGAGATCCCGGCCAACGTCCACGAGGGCCTGAAGGCGAACAAGGCCCTGGAGGTCCACGTCTTCGGCCGTCGCGGCCCCGCGCAGGCGAAGTTCAGCCCGATGGAGCTGCGCGAGCTCGACCACTCCCCGTCCATCGAGGTCATCGTGAACCCCGAGGACATCGACTACGACGAGGGCTCGATCGCCGCCCGCCGCAGCGAGAAGCAGACCGACATGGTCGCCAAGACGCTGGAGAACTGGGCGATCCGCGACGAGGGCGACCGCCCGCACAAGCTGTTCCTGCACTTCTTCGAGTCGCCGACCGAGATCCTCGGCGAGGACGGCCGCGTCGTCGGGCTGCGCACCGAGCGCACCGAGCTGGACGGCACCGGCAACGTCAAGGGCACCGGCAAGTTCACCGACTGGGACCTCGGCGCCGTCTACCGCGCGGTGGGCTACCTCTCCGACGAACTGCCCAAGCTGCCCTGGGACATCAAGTCCGGCACCGTCCCGGACGAGGGCGGTCGCGTCATCCAGGAGAGCGGCGAGCACCTGCAGTCGACGTACGTGACCGGCTGGATCCGGCGCGGCCCCGTGGGCCTCATCGGGCACACCAAGGGCGACGCCAACGAGGCGATCGCCAACCTGCTCGCCGACCACGCCGAGGGCCGTCTGCAGACGCCGATCTCCCCCACCCCGGAGGCCGTCGAGGAGTTCCTCGGTGAGCGCGGCATCCGGTACACGACCTGGGACGGCTGGTACAAGCTGGACGCCGCGGAGAAGGCGCTCGGCGAACCGCACGGCCGCGAGCGCGTGAAGATCGTTGAGCGCGCGGAGATGCTGGACGCCAGCGAGGCGTGACATCGCGCCGCCGGCGAGGCGTGGGATGACGGGTGAGGGCCCGGCCGAGTCCGGCCGGGCCCTCACCCGTACCCGCGCGTTCGAGGCATGACAGGCGGCGGGATAAAGTGGCCGACTGGTAGATGTAAAAACCACTCACCTTGTCCGCCGTGGAGGCGCCGTGCCTCAGATCACCGTCGACTACTCGCCCGGGCTCGCCGACACCCTCGACCGGGCCGCCCTCGCCACCGCGCTGCACGCCCTGGTCGTGGAGGGCTCCGGTTCGCGCGGCACCGGCAAGACGTTCTTCCGCGCCGCCACGGAGACGTACGTCGTCGGCAGCGAGCACGACGACGTGCCGGTCGTGCACGTAGAGGTGGCGCTGCTGCCGGGGCGCAGCGAGCGGACCATGACACGGCTGTCGCAGCGGATTCTGGCGCTGCTCCTGGAGCACGTGGGCGCGGGCTCCGGTGCCGACGTGGTGTGCTCGGTCGAGGTGCGCCCTCTCGCGGCGTACAGCCTGTACCCGACCCGCCGTGAGTTCAGCGCCACGACGGGCTCCCGTCCCGAGCGCCGCGGGTGTACACCGGCCGCCTAACGCGGCTTCCGTGCCACCTTCCTGATGTCGAACGACACCGTCTTCTTCCCGGTGCCGTCGACCACGGACCACGTGTGGCCCGCCGCGAGGACGAGTTCGTCGCGGCCGTCGCCGTCGAGGTCGACTGCGTCCACGAGGCGGCCCGACAGGCGCGGCAGCCGGTCCCACGGCTCGGAGCCGAGGCCGGGCGCGGAGCCGCCGCGCAGGACGTCGACGCGGTCGTTCCCGCCCACGCGGTCGTCGTCGCTGCGCACGGCGAGGTCGTCGCAGCCGTCGCCATTGATGTCCGCGGACTTCAGGTCGATGCCGAAGCCGCCCTTGCGGGTCCCGCCGTCGATGACGACCGGGGCGTCGGGCGCTTTTGCGTAACGGATCGTCACCTTGCCCTTGCGATCGCGCGGTGCGAACTCGTCGTCCATCGGGACACCGCTGTCGCCGAGGGCGATGTCGGGCCTGCCGTCGCCGTCGAAGTCGCCGACGGCGACGTTCTCGCCCGTCGGCAACCGTTCGGCATGCGCGGCGAGGCCGCCGGCGGTGTCGGCTCCGCCGGCCAGCAGCTTGGGGTGTTCTGGTTCGCCCTCGTCGTACATCAGCAGATCGGTGGCCCGGTCGCCGGTCATGTCCGCCGCGATCAGCCGCAGGCCGGTGACGGCGTCGGCGTCGTCCGTGTACGGGTCGGCGCGTTCGGTGATCCGCGCGGGCTTGCCGGTGCGGGTGAACGGGCCCTTCAGGACCACGAGGTGACGCTCGTGCAGACCGGTGCGGTAGGTGGCCAGGTCGACGTGGCCGTCGCCGTCGAAGTCCCCGGCCACCGGCGGGTCCTCGTAGGCGTCGTTGCCCTTGTAGATGTGTACCGGCTGGCCCTTGCCCATGTGTGGCAGCGGGATGCGCGCGGCCCGGCGGCCGGGGTCCGGGCCGTGGGCGCCGCCCCACTGCACATGGGCGCTGCCGCCCGCCACGAGGTCCAGGTGGCCGTCGCCGTCCAGGTCCGCGACGACCGGAGCCGTCTGATAGAAGGTCATGGCGTCGTGTTCGGGCAGGTCGAAGTCCGTGGGCGTGAACACCGAACGGGCCGCGGTCCGCGGGCCGTGCGCGGAACCGGGCAGCAGGGCGACCCGGCCGGTCTCGTACACGTCCCCGTTGCTCGCCGGTACGCCGAGCGCCAGGTCGCGGTGGCCGTCGCCGTCGAGGTCGGGGGCGGGTGTGCCCGAACTCTTCGCGGTCGTGGTCGACGCCGCGCAGGCGCTGTCCGGGATCGGCGGGTAGCCCTCCTGGTGGCGGGCGCCCGTGGCGGTGCCCAGGAGCAGCACGCCGGCGAGGAGGCCCATGCCTCCTCGCCTGCGCCGTGTCCTGCGCGGATGTGCGGCCGTCTTGCATGTCATGGGGCCACTAGAACCGATGCGGTCGCCCCGTTTCCAGCGCCGAGATCGCTCCGTTATCCCCGCCCACGTGCCTCAACTCCCGCAGCCGGTTTGCTGCTTCAGCCGAGGCGCTCCTTCAGCCGCGCCACGTTGGCCGCCACGTCGCCGCGTGTGAGGTCGCTGCCGATGCTCACCGTGAAGGCACCCGCGTCGAGCCACTTGTCGGCGTCGTCCACGCTCACGCCGCCCGTCGCCATGATCCGGGCGCCGGGCAGCACGGAGAGCACCGACTTGAGGTAGGCGATGCCTCCGACGTGGGCGGGGAACAGCTTGGCGACGCCCCGGTCCGCCGCGATCCGCAGCTCGCTCGGGGTGAGGCCGCCCTCGACCAGGAGCCGGCCCGCGGCGTCGGCGACGGGCCGCACCTCGGGCACCTGGAACGGACTCACCAGGAAGTTCGCACCGGCCGCCAGGGCGCGTTCGGCGATCTCGGGCGAGGTGACGGTGCCGAGGCCGAGGGTCACCTCGGGGAACTCCTTCGCCCAGGCCGCGACCAGGTCCTCCCAGCCGGGTGTGGTGGCGGTGAACTCGAAGGCGGTGAGGCCGCAGTCCACGAGGGTGCGGGCCACCGCGTCGGCGGTGTCGGCGTCGGCCTCGCGCACGGTCGGGGTGACGCGCGCGGTGCGCAGGGCGTCGATGACATCGGCGTACATGGTGGGCTCCGGTCGGGTACGGGCTGTGGTCATGCCGGGGCCGCGATCTCGGCGAGGGCGTCGAGGGTGGACTCGGCGTCGGCCCCGCGGGCGCGCAGCACGATGGCGTCGCCGCAGCGGATGTTGAGCGTCATCAGGGACAGGACGCTGCGGGCGGGGACCTCGTGACCGTCGTCGCGCGCGACGGTCACATCGGCGGAGGCGCGGGAGGCGATCTGGGCGAAGGCGGTCGCGGGGCGGGCGTGCAGGCCCGCCTCCTCGGTCACCACCAGGCGGCGTTCGACGACGGTCATCGGTTGTTCTCTCCGTCCAGCAGTGCGGTCAGCCGGTCCACCAGCTGTTCTTCTTCGTCGGGGTTCATGGGGCGCGGGTCGATCGCGAGGCGTCCGGTGACGGCGTGATGGCCCCTCAGGTACACGCCGGACGCGGCGAGTTCGGCGGCGAGTTCGGACGCGTCGCGGCCCGCCGCCTCGGGGTCCACGGTGAGTTCGGTGCGGTGGATGTCACGGCCCGCCTCGTCGCTGACGACCCGAGTGGTGAGGCCCGGCAGGTCCGCGAGGCGCGCGGCGAGCTTCTCCATACGGGGCCGGTGTCCGCCGCTGGGGGCGCTGCCGTATTCGCGCAGTGCCTGGACGAGGCCGAAGAGGGTCTCCTTGCCGACCTTCATCGGGCGGGCGATGCCGCCGTACTGGGCGCGGCAGGCCGCCATATGCGCGGCGCTGCCGCAGATCATCCCGGAGGTGGGTCCGCCCACGGCCTTGCCGCCGCTGTAGATGACGAGGTCGGCGCCGGTGGCGGGCCAGCGGCGCAGTTCGCCCTCGGCCGCGGCGTCGACGATGACCGGGAGGTCGTGGGCGCGGGCCACCTCGACGGTCTGCGCCAGGGAGACCATGCCCTTCTGCACGGCGTGGTGGGACTGGACGTACAGCAGAGCCGCGGTGCGCGGGCCGATCGCGCCGGCCAGGTGGTCGGCGGTCACCTTGTTCGCGGAGCCGACCTCGACGGGGCGGCCGCCACCGAGCGCGACCATCTGCCGTACGGGCGCGCCGAAGTGGACGGAGTGGCCGCGCGGCAGGATCACCTCGCAGGGCGCGTCGCCCGCGTCGGGCAGGGCTTCGATGCGGGACAGGTCGGTGCCCGCGATGACGGCGGCGACCGCGATGGCGATGCCGGAGGCGGCCCCCGTGGTGGGGCAGCCGTCCTCGGTGCCGGTGGCCCGGCCGATCTCGCGGCCGACGGCGGCCATCAGGTCGTCCATGACGACGTGGTGGCGGGCGGCCTCGCCCATCGCGGTGACGACGCCGTCACTGAGGACACTGCCGCCGAGGGCCGTCATCTTGCCGCTGGCGTTGATGGCGGGCGGGGTGCCGAGGTCGTGGTGGAGAGATTGCACGGTGTTTCCTCAAGCTGTAATTGGCCCGGGAGGGCGGTCACTTGCCGGGGATCGGGAAGAACAGCCCCGCGATCATCGCTCCGATGATGGCGCCGCCGGTCAGCGGCTTCTGCCACTTGTAGAAGAGCGCGGCCCCGACGGTCGAGCCGATGCCGACGGGCAGCGACGCGGTGGCGGCGGAGATGATGACGAGCGGGCCCAGATAGCGGCCCGCGGAGTTGCCCGCGCCCATCATCACGTCGGCGCCGAACGTGGAGGTGCCGCCCGTCGAGTTCACGGTGGCGCGCCGGATCGCCAAGATGGCGGCGCCGATGAGACCGCCGAAGAGGGCGCCCACCGGGATGGCGAGCCAGAAGTGCTCCAGCGGGGCGGTGAATCCGGCGCCGAGCAGCATGGCGGGGATGCCGATGCCGACGCCGGTCTGGAGGGAGCCGCCGATGTCGAGGATGCCGACCATGGGCCCCTCGATGACGCGGGCGAACAGAAATCCCGCGCCGAAGGCGGCCGCGGCGCCGTAACTGCCGTTCTCCATACCGGCCTTGAGCATGGAGGCGACCGCGACGTCGCTGAACACGCCGGTCCCGTAGACGTAGTAGAGGTGGGTACCGGTGAAGATGCCCGCGGCCAGGCAGGCCACGAAGACCGGGAAGGCCCATTCCGAGAGCCAGAAGCTGCCCTCGCCCGGAACCTTGGTGAGGAAGCCGCCCTTGGCCTTCTCCTCGCCGGAGCCGGAGTTCTGTGCTGGTATGCCGCCGGTGGCGGCGGTTGATGTGTCGGTCATGGCGCTGCCTGCCTCACTCGGGCTTGGTGCCGGTCACGTCGTGGAAGTGCGTGAGCCAGTGCGGGATGTCGACGTTCAGCTGCTGGAGCAGGGTGAGATCGGCTCCGCGCAGGACGGTGCTGACCGCGAACAGCCCGAGCACCACGCCGGCGAGGGCCTTGGTGACCTTCGTCCAGCCCAGGTCGTCGACGCCCTTGCCGATGACGATGCCGAGCACGATGCCGGGCACCGCGTTGCCCATCACGAGGTGGCCGAGGCCGCCGAGGACGGTGCCCCAGGCTCCTGCGCGCTTGCCGGCGTCGACGGCGGCCATCCAGAAGATGATCGGCATGACGGGGTTGATCAGCCACTCCGACGCGGGCCCGAGCACCTTGGCCGCGACGTCCTGCAAGGAGTGCGGGATCGAGGCGGCGGTCGTGTTGAGGAGTGTCACCAGGACCATGCCGACGGCGGTGCCGGTGATGGCCATGCGCCGGGGGTTGTGCAGGGTCTCGGCGAGCCTGCGGTTCTTGATCATCGCGACCGACGCGGTCCAGTGCGGCACGATGCGGTGGTCCACGTCGGAGGTGAGCGCACCGGTGCCGACCGCGCTCGACCAGGCGTTGAACAGGAATCCGAGGCCGAAGGAGAAGTGGGCGACCGGGTCGTTCTGACAGGCGTTCAGCTCGCCGAGCGTGCGGAAGGCGCCCATGCCCTGGACCTTCGGCGCGTGGAACATGCGGGCCACGCCCGCGGAGGCACCGAAGCCGATGAGTCCGCCGATGACGAGGGACTCCAGCAGGACGGTGAGGGTCTCGTTCATCGGGTCACCTCATGTGCAGGGCGTGCTGGACCGGCGAGAGCCGCTCCTCGCGCACCGTGAAGTCGACGGTTTCCAGGTCGAGGGAGGCCACCTGCACCTCGACGCGCAGGGTGAGTTCGAAGCGCTGCCGGGTGCGGGGGAAGAGCAGCCCGAGGAAGCGTTCCGTCCAGCGGTGCTCCACGGCCGAGACGACCTCGAGTTCGAGGGGCTCGACGCGGAAGCACACACCGTCGGTCTTCTTGTCGACCGCCGACTGCACCTGCCCGATGGCGGTGGCGAACGCCTTGTCCCTGGTGGGCCCGGAGCCGGTGAGCCGCAGGGTGTGGCGGATCTGCTTCACGAGGCGTCCTTCGCCAGCTTCTTGAGGAGCGCCTCGGTGACCTTGAAGCCCAGTTCCTCGCTGTCGAGGAAGCCGAAGCCGAGGACGGTGCGGCCCTGTTCCACGGCGGTCACCCCGGCCTGCGCCGAGCGCATGCCGAACTCGATGTCGTGGCCGTACTTGGCCTTGGCGGTGACCGCTCCCGCGCCGCCGCTGCCGCAGAAGGAGATGCCGAGCACGGCGCCCTCCGCGTCCATCACGTCGCCGACCTTCATGTCGGCGCCGGGACCCGCGATGAGGACGGGCTCGCCGCCCGCGGCGCGTACGCCGTCGGCGACGGCCTGGCCCTTGCCGAGCCGGTGTCCGATCACGATCTTGACTGTCATGGCGGTGCTCCTTGGTGTGTGGGGTCAGGCCGAGGTCCTGTCCTTGAACTCCCGTCGTCGCCCGAAGGGCGGCCACGCGGCGTCTGGTGCGTGCGATCGCAAGGCGGCGGAAGCTCCTAGTAGCGGAGCTACTCGGAGTTTTCGGCAACGCCGCGAGCGTGCGTGCCAGACGCCGCGTGGCAGACGGGAGTTCAAGGACAGGGCCTCGGGATGGACTGGGCTTGGAGCTGTGCCGCCGCCTCGAAGTGCAGGGCGAGCAGCAGGACTTCGGTGTCCCCCGCGAGGAATTCGCGCGGGGCGCAGTAGGCGTCGACGAGGGTGCGGGCGGCCGCCATGCGGTCGGCCGGCAGTTCGGCGGCGAGTTCCGGGTCGAGCGGGTCCAGGTGTTCGGCCGTGCCCACCCGGCGGACGAAGGCGAGCGCGTGCACGGCGAGGGCGAGCACCCGTGTCTCGTCGAAGTCGATCCCGGCGACCTGCGCGTGGGCCCGCGCGAGCGGCAGGAACTCCGCCAGGTCGGCCCGGTCCTCGTCGGTGACGGGGTGCGAGGTGTCCTGGACGGCCGTCGCGAGCCGTTCGATCAGGGGCGTGCTCATTCACGGGCCTCTCGGTGTTTCGGTGGAGCGGTCGGTGGGTGGGACTCAGCCGGTGGAGGCCTTGGGGGTGTGGACGCGTCCGGCGCGCACCGTCAGGGCCGCCTCCAGGTGGGTGCGGGTGGTACGTGTGTCGCCGCCGGCGTCGGTCAGGGTGAGCGGGCCTTCGGTGAGGCGCAGCAGCGTCAGATCGGCGGCGGTTCCGAGGCGCAGGGTCCCCAACTCGTCGTCCAGGCCGAGCACTTGCGCCGGGTGAAGGGTGGCGCGGCGGATCACCTGGTGCGGCGAGAGGCCGAGCGTGAGCAGTTTGTTGAGCGTGGTGACCAGCGAGTGCACCGGCCCCGCGACATTGCCCACGTGCACGTCGGTGCTGATGGTGTGCGGGGAGAAGCCCGCGGCGAGGGCCCGTTCGGCGGTCGCGAAGCTGAGGCTCGCGCTGCCGTGACCGACATCGAGGTGCACCCCGCGCGCCACGGCCCGGCGCGCCGCGTCCTCGCTGCCGAACAGGCCGCCGGGCTTGCCGTGGAAGGCGTGCGTGACGACGTCGCCCTCGCCGAGCAGGTCCAGTACGTCGGCGAGGCGGGGCGGCTCGTTGCCGACGTGCACCATCACAGGACGGCCCACCCGCGCGGCGACCCGCTTCGCGGCCCTCAGCGGCGCGAGGCCGCTGTCACCGAGGACCGAGGAGCTCATCCGCACCTTGATGCCGCGCACCCGGTCGGGGTGCTCGCGCAGCAGCTTCTCGGTGGCCACCTCGTCGATGTCGCCGGGTCCGCCCGCGAGTTCGGTGCGGCCGTGGACGAGGCCGTGCCGGGAGATGTTCAGCCAGCTCAGGACGCGGGTCTCGGCGGCGTTGACAACGTTGCCCGCGAAGTCGTCCCAGTGGTCGCTGCCGCAGCTTCCCGCGTCCACCAGGGTGGTGACTCCCTGCTCGACGCCGACCGTGTCGGCGGGCACACCGAGCGAGGTGCGGGGCGCGTAGACGTGGGAGTGGAGGTCGATCAGGCCGGGCGCCACGAGCAGCCCCGTGGCGTCCACGCGCTCCTCTGCGTCCAGCGTGCCGGGCTCCCCGGTCGCGACGATCCGGCCGCCCCGCACGGCAAGGTCACCGGCGAAGGGCTCCGGGCGCAGGGGGTCGGCCAACAGCCCGCCCGAGACGACGAGATCGAATCGTTGCGGACCTGCGGTAGGAGCTGCGTGCACGGCCATGGACGGCGACCTTTCCCGGCATGAGAGTAGTGCGTACGACGACGGGCGCAGCGGGGCGCGGTTTGGGCGCAACACCGTTGCTGGACACCCGAGTCGAGGACCCGGGTACGTTCCGTGGAGTAGAATGGCGTTCCGCTCGGCGGATCGAGTGGAAACATAGCCCGCGTCTCCTCGGAGGGTCAATGGAAGCGAGCAAGCCCGCGAATTCCGTCGTCAAGGCGCTTCGAGTGCTGCACGCGGTGGCGCGTGCGGACGGACCGCACCGGCTCGGCGACATCGCGGAGCGCTCCGGCGTCTCCAAGGCCAGCACGCACCGGGTCCTCGCCACCCTCGTCGAGGAGGGGTACGCCGCCGCCGACGGCGAGGGCCGCTACGGCTGCGGCAACCAACTGCGCGCGATGGCCGCGCAGGTACTGGCCGACGACGCCGTCGGCATCGACGCCGTACTGCGCGCGCTGCAGCAGCGGCTCGGACAGGCCGTGCACCTGGCGGTGCCGAGCGGGGACCACGCCACGTACACGCACAAGGTCGACCCGGGCCACGCCTACCGGATCGCCACCGACGTCGGCGCGCCGCTGCCGCTGCACGCGACCGCCGCGGGCAAGGCCCTGCTGGCCCAGCTGCCGGCCGAGGAGGCCGCCGCCGTCCTCGACCGCACCGGACTGCCCGCCCGCACCCCGCACACGCACACCGATCGGGCGGCCCTCGTCGAGGAGTTGGCCGCGATCCGCGATTCCGGCTATGCCACCGACTACGAAGAGTCGGACGCGTCGATCTGCTCGATCGCGGCCCCGGTCCTCGACGCGGACGGCACCCCCGTCGGCGCCGTCTCGGTCTCCTCGCTCACCTTCCTCGTCACCGAGGAGCAACTGGCCGGATTCGCCCCGGCCGTGCGACAGGCGGCACAGGACGTGTCCCGCCGCCTGTGACCGGGCCTGCGGGCACACACCAGGGCCCCTCCGCACCTGGTGTGGAGGGGCCCGTCCCGGTGGTGTCACCACCCGGTGTCACCGCACGGTTCAGACGGCGCATCCGCACTGACCACAACACCCCAGCCAGCGGCGCAGGGTGGCGTGCACGGTGTCCGGGAGCGCGCTGAGCAGCTCGATGGCCTCCGTGTCGCCGGGCGAGGGCGCGACGCCCGACGCGGTGAGCACGGCGTGCAGTTCGAGGCGGCGCATGTCCTTCGGACCCACCCGGCAGGGCAGCCGGTGCGCCGGGTTCGGCGGGGCCAGCAGCCAGTCGTCGGCCCAGTCGGTGGCGTAGGTCTGCTCTTCGTCCAGCCCGGTCGTGATGGTGTGCATGCCGGCCTTCTTCGTGGCGTACGCCGTTGTCTGAAGGCAGAGAGCACCGGGGGCCGTGCGCCGGTTGCGGTTGGGGCCGAGGATCACACGAAGGGCTCAATGCGCGGGTTATCACGCATTCCCGGTCTCCCCGGGCCGGTCCCTCTCGTCGAGGAACTGCTCCAACTCCCGGTCCATCGCGCCCTGATCAGCCTCCGCCCCGAACGGTACGAGGGCGTGACTGCGCTCCAGATAGGTGAGCAGCGCCCGGTGCCCCATCACGAAGCGGACCGGCCCGCCGACACGCGTGCCGCGGATCTCGATCTCCACGCCCAGCGGCTCGCCCTCCTGCACCACGGGCCGCACGGTGACGTCACCGACGCCCGCCGCGCCGCTGAGTCCCGCGGAGAGCAGATCGCGGGACAGCGTCCAGTTCCCGCCGCGCGCCACGCTCCCGGGGACGACGACCCGGACGACCAGAGGGTCGTCCGCGCTGTACCGCAACTCAACTTCGCACGCGAACCGTTCGCCGTCCGGGTAGGCGAGAACTCCCGTCGCCAGCGCCTCCAAGCGCCCATGCGTGTGCCGTTCGTCAGGGCTCACCCTGACTCACCTCATCCCTGCTGTCGCACCTGCGCGGGAGCCCTCACCACTCCTTGCCCCACCCCCGGCGGCACTGCCCGGTATGCGGGGTCGCCCGGCCCGTCACCGCTCCCGCCGGACTGTGCTGTCGCCCGACATGGGCGACATTCCAAACCTTAGGCCAAGGGGCATACACCGAGTGGCATATGCGCGAATGGCCCAACGGCCTTCACAACCAGTTCGAGACGAGAGACCGGCACCGCAGGAACGTTCGACCGCAGCGCTTCCCCGCGACGTCGCTCAGACGTCGTCCTCCCCCGCGGGCAAGTGGGTGTCACCGTCCGACCAGTGGTTGATCCACCCACAAGCACCGCACGCGTAGCGGCCGTTGATACCCGCCACCACGGTTCCGCAGCCACCGCACTGCTTCTCGGTGACCTGCTGCCCGGAGAGGAAGGCGGCAGCGGCCACCGCCGTCTCCACGTTCTGGTCATGCGACACGTCCATAAGGCGCCCCTACCCAGCTGGCACCGACTCAACATCCCTGGGGCACATTCTGTTCGGTACGGGTTACCGTCCGGTATACGTGAACGGCACACGCGTCCACGGTCGCGCGTGCACTGTCGAGCCCTGGGAGGCCCCCATGCCCACGTCCGCCCGGATCCAAGCCGGATCCGTCGTCGAGGGCTTCACCCTGCCCGACGAGACGGGGGCTCCGACCTCGCTGTCCTCCCTGCTCTCCGAGGGGCCGGTCGTGCTCTTCTTCTACCCGGCCGCGCTCACCCCCGGCTGCACCGCGGAGGCCTGCCACTTCCGGGATCTGGCGGCGGAGTTCGCGGCGGTCGGCGCGCGCCCGGTGGGCATCAGCTCCGACGCCGTCGAACGCCAGCAAGAGTTCACGCAGCGGCACACGCTCGGGTTCCCGCTGCTGTCGGACCCTCAGGGCGAGGTGCGCGGCCGGTTCGGGGTGGCGCGCGGCTTCGCCCCGCTGCCGACCAAGCGCGCCACGTTCGTGATCGGCACCGACCGGCAGGTGCTCGAGGTGGTCCGCAGCGAGTTCAGGATGAGCGCGCATGCAGACCGGGCCCTCGAGGCGCTGCGTACGAAGGCGGGCTGAGGCCCCGGGCTAGCGCCGTCCGCGGACCAGCAGGTACACGAAGTACGGCGTGCCGACGACGGCCGTCATCAGGCCCGCGCCCAGTTGGGCCGGGGCGATGACGGAGCGGCCCAGCAGGTCCGCGACACAGACGAGGGCGGCACCCAGGAGCATCGCGACGGGCACGACGCGCACGTGCTTGCGTCCCACCAGGGCGCGGGCCGCGTGCGGCGCGACGAGACCGACGAAGCCGATCGTGCCCGCGGCGGCCACCGCCGTCGCGCTGAGCAGCACGCTGAGCACCAGGAAGCCGAGGCGTCCGCGCGCGAGGTCGAGGCCGAGGAGGCGGGGCGTGTCCGCGTCGAGGGAGACGAGGTCGAGCTCCTTGCGTCGGGCGACCGCGATGACCGCGGCGACGACGAGCACGGCCGCGACCGGCAGCACGTCCGGGAAGCCGCGCCCGTAGGTCGAACCGGACAGCCACACCAGGGCCTTGGTCGCGCTGAACCGGTCGGTGAGCACGATCAGGAGGCTGATCAGGGCCGCCGTCCCCGACGCCGTGCCGACGCCGACCAGGACGAGCCGGCTCTGCTGGAAGCCGCCCTTGGCCGCGAGGCCGAACACGATCGCCGAGGTGACCGCGGCGCCCGCGAACGCCGCTCCGGCGATGGTCCACGAACCGGCGCCGGGCACCGTGGTGACCAGCAGGACGGCGCCGAGCGCGGCGCCGCCGGAGACGCCGAGGACGCCGGGTTCGGCGAGCGGGTTGCGGGTCACGGACTGCACGAGCGTGCCGGACAGGGCGAGCGCCGCACCCGCGCACAGGGCGGCCAGGACGCGCGGAACCCGGGTGTCGAGGACGAACGTGATGGCCTGACCGGCCTGCCCGCGCGTCCAGTTGGCGACGTCACCGAGGAGCAGGGTGCTGTCGCCGAGGAGGACGCCCGCGACGGCCGTGCCGGCCAGCACCGCCGCCAGGGCGACCACGGTGACCGCGAAGACCTTGCGGCTCGGGATGCGCAGCCGGTCCGGCGGCGCGGCGGCGTCCCCGTCCCGAAGGCGCAGCGCCATCACGACCAGGAACACCGCGCCGACGACGCTGGTGACGACGCCCGTCGGCACGGTGACCGCCACCTGGGCGGAGGTCACGGCGCGCAGCAGTACGTCGGAGCCGAGCACGAGCGCGGCGCCGACGAGGCCCGCGACGGGGATGCGCACCCGGTGCCGTACGAGCGCACGCACCCGGCGGGCCACCGGCCTGACCAGGGCGGGGGCGCACAGGCCCACGAAGCCGATCGGCCCGGCCAGGGTGACGGCGGCCGCCGAGATGAGGGCGGCGAGCACGACGGCGGTGACGCGGGTGCCGCGCACCGGGATGCCGAGGCCGCGCGCCGCGTCGTCCCCGAGGGCCAGCCCGTCGACGCGGCGGGCGAGCAGGATCAGGCCGATGAGCGCGGCGACCACGATGGGCGCCATGCGGGCCACACCGGCGAAGCCGTTCTGGGCGATGCTGCCCTGGTTCCACTGGTAGAGGCCCTCGGTCTGTTCGGGGAACAGGAGGATCAGCGACTCGGTGACGGCGTTGAGGCCGAGGGCGAGGGCGCTGCCCGCGAGGACCAGGCGGACGGTGGTGGCGGCGCGCCCGGCGAGGCCGAGCACGACGGCGGCCGCGGCGAGTCCGCCGACGAAGGCGACCGCGGAGGACGCGAACACGGAGGCGGTCGCGCCGGTGGCCGCGAGCACGCCGAGCGCGAGGTACGAACCGGCGTTGACGGCGAGGGTGTCGGGCGAGGCGAGCACGTTGCGGCTGACCGCCTGCAGCACGGCGCCGGCCGCGCCGAGCGCCACGCCGACGAGCAGTCCCGCCACCATGCGGGGCAGCCGGGAGGCGACGACCACGGAGGCGTCGCCCGCCTCGGCCTGCCCGGTGAGGGCCTGCCACACCTGGCGCGCGCCGACGTCGGCCGTGCCGTAGGTGATGTCGACGACGGCGAGCACGGCGACGAGCAGCACGAGCCCGGCCGTCACCCCGACGGCGCCGAACGACGGCGCCGCCAGGGTGCGGGGAGGTGCGGTGACGGCCACGTGCCTACTTCTTCGTCAGGGCGGCGACGACGCCGTCGATGTACTGCTCCATCGACTTCGGTCCGCCGAACAGCCAGATCCCGTCGGGCAGTCGGTGCACGTCGCCGGCCTTCACGAAGGGCAGCGAGGTCCACACGGAGTTGTCGGCGAGGTCCTTGGTGAACACGTCGGACCCGCCGGCCTTCTTGTTGCCGATGTACGTGAACTGCGTGTCCTTGCCGAGCTTGGTGAGGCCCTCGACGTCGGTGGTGGCCAGGCCGTAGTCCTTGTCGCCCTTGACCGTCCAGGCGTTCTTCAGGCCGAGGTCCTCGTTGACGGAGCCGAGCAGGGAGGCGTCGGTGAAGGCGCGTACGGAGACCTGGTTGGAGGCGGCGTAGCCGTCGGCGGCGGCGATCTTCGAGCCGTCGGCGCCCGCGTCCTTGAGCGCCTTCTTGCCCTCGGCGAGCTTCGACTCGTAGGACTTCTTGGCGGCCTTGGCCTCGTCCTCCTTGCCGGTGGCCTTCGCGAGGGTGTCGAGGGTGTCGAACACCGTGCCGACCTGGTCGGCGCCGTCGGCCGACTTCACCTGGAGGACCGGGGCGATCTTCTTCATCTGCTTGACCGCGGACGCCGACAGGTCGGTGGTGGCGACGATGAGGTCGGGGGTCAGGCCCGCAATGCTGTCCATGCTGGGCTCGCCCCGAGTGCCGATGTCCTTGGGCGAGTTGGTGAGCGGCGCGGCGGTGTCCCAGGCCTTGTAGCCCTTGACGTCGGCGACACCGGCGGGGTCGACGCCGAGCGTGACGAGGGACTCGACGACGTTCCACTCGGTGCCGACGACCTTGGTGGCCGGGCCGTCCAGGCTCACCTTGGAGCCGTTCGCACCGGTCAGGGTGATCTTCTCGGACTTGGCGTCGGAGCCGGACTTCGCGGGCTCGGAGGTGCCACAGGCGGACAGGACGAGGGCCGCGGCGGCGGCGGTCGCCACGGCGATCAGGGGGCGTCTCATGAGGTGCTCTGGAGCCTTTCGCTTCTGCTGTGGTGACGGCCTATCGCGCGGGTGCGCAGCCGTCCGGTGAAGGGGTCGGTGTCGACGTCGACGCGGATGCCGTACGTCTCGGTGAGGCGCTCGGAGCGCAGGACGTCCTCGGGGGCGCCGTCGGCGATGACGCGGCCCTCGCTGAGCAGCGCGATCCGGTCGGCGACGGCGGCGGCCTGGTCGAGGTCGTGCAGGACGACGCCGACGGCGATGCCGCCGTCGTCGGCCAGGTCCCGCATGAGGTCGAGGAGTTCGATCTGGTAGCGCAGGTCGAGGTAGGTGGTCGGCTCGTCGAGGAGCAGCACACCGGTCTGCTGGGCGAGGCAGCTCGCCAGCCACACGCGCTGCAGCTGCCCGCCGGAGAGCTGGTCGACGCCGCGGTCCGCGAGTGTCTCGACCCCGGTCGTCGCGAGGACCCGCCCGACGACCTCGGCGCCGTCGGCGTCGGCCTGCCCCCACCGTCCGCGGTAGGGGTAGCGGCCGAACTCGACGACGTCGCGCACGGTGAGCCCGCCCGGCGTGGGCCGGCTCTGCGTCAACAGGGCGACGCGGCGGGCGAACTGGCGGGCGGTGAGGTCGAAGCCGTCGGCGGCGTCGGCTGTTCCCGCGTCCAGGCTCAGCGTGCCGTGCCGGGGCTTCTGCAGCCGGGCGATGGTCCGCAACAGCGTCGACTTGCCGCTGCCGTTGGGGCCGACGAGGGCGGTCACTTCGCCGGGCTTGAGGACGAGGGCCGCGTCGTGCACGACGTCGACTCCGTCGTACG
This sequence comes from Streptomyces endophyticus, assembly GCF_035798155.1. NCBI lineage: Bacteria > Bacillati > Actinomycetota > Actinomycetes > Kitasatosporales > Streptomycetaceae > Streptomyces > Streptomyces endophyticus. The sequence goes on from NZ_JAOZYC010000108.1 coordinate 39,202, forward strand.
ACACGGTCACATGCTCGGCCGACAGTTCGTGACCGCGCGGACGAGGGGCGCTACCTGCGCGTTCACCAGATCTCACGCTCCGAAGGTTAGCCTAACCTTACTCGTCGTGGAACCCCGGGGGCCGCCTGCCGATCGGCGCCGACCATGAATGGATCCGGCATGCGGGGTAGTCCGTCAGTGCAGCTCATCCAGCTCGAAGTCCGAGAGGAGACACGCACCATGGCTCTGCGGAGCAACCCGAAGTACACCGTCCCCGGCCTCGACGTGGCCGAGGCGGGCGAGCTCATCGACATCCTGCAGCTGCGCCTGCACGCCCTCAACGATCTGCACCTCACGCTCAAGCACATCCACTGGAACGTCGTAGGACCGCACTTCATCGCCGTGCACGAGATGATCGACCCGCAGGTCGAGAAGGTCAGGGGGATGGCGGACGAGGTCGCGGAGCGCGCCGCGGCGCTCGGCGGCGTCAGCCACGGCACACCCGGCGTGCTCGTGGCCGCGCGGACCTGGGAGGACTACAGCGTCGGCCGGGCGGACGCCCTCGCCCACCTCGGCGCCCTCGACGTCGTCTACACCGGCCTCATCGAGGACGTCCGCAAGGCGGTCGAGCGGACCGGCAGGGTCGACCCGGCCACGCAGGACCTGCTGATCGGACAGTTGCGCGACCTCGAGAAGTTCCAGTGGTTCGTCCGCGCCCACCTGGAGACGGCGGGCGGCGCCCTGCGCACCGGTGACGCCGGCACCGAGACGGAGGCGGCACGGCAGGCCGTCCGGTGAGGCCCACGGGCCCGATCGTGTGACTGCGCCCCGGTGGTGCACCCCGCGCACCACCGGGTGCGTCTACGGTGGGGGTTCGTCAATTGTTGAGTCGACGCGGCACATCGCCGCGCCGACCGTGAGGAGCTCTCATGTCCGACGAAGAGCCGCAGCGGTCAAGCATGTTGGGCGTCGAGATGCGACAGGTGTCGCTGGACGACGGCACGGTGATGACGATCGTGTGCGACGCGGGCCTGTCCGAGGCGGATGTGCGCTCACGGGCGACGCGGATCGCGGAGGACAACCGGCGGCAGTAGAGCCGGCCGCGGGAGCGGGACCGCCGCCTTTTACCCCAGAGGCCTTTTGCCCCAGAGGCAAGCACAATGCCAGGGCTTCAACATTCTGTTTATGATCACCGGGCCCCCGCTCCACCTGCCCGGAGATCGCATGTCCACGCCCCCGTCCGCCGTCCCCCGCCCTCATCCCCTGCACGCCCTGCGGGCCACCGTCTTCGCGATCGGCGCCCTGCTAGTGCTCGTCGCGGTCGGCGTGCTGCTGCGGCAGCCGCTTCTGATACCGCCGCTCGCCGCGAGCGCCGCCCTGGTGCACGGCGCGCCCGGACTGCCGATCTCGCAGCCGCGCAATCTCGTCGGGGGCCAGCTGATCTCCGCCGCCATCGGGTTCGGGACGCTCGCGGTGACGGGGAGCAACGGATGGGGCGCGGCCGTCGCCGCCGGGCTCTCGCTCGGCGCGATGATGCTCACCCACCTCTCCCACTCCCCCGCGGCCGCCACCTCGGTGATCGTGGTGCTGCAGGCCCCGCACCCCGTCCCCTTCCTCTCGCTGCTCGCGCTCGGCACCGGGCTGCTGGTCGTGGTCGGGCTGCTGCCGGGCCGGATCGGCGGACACCCGGTCCGTTACCCGTTGAGCTGGTGAGCGGGCGTCCGTAGCTGTTAATGTTCTTGGACCTTTCGCGTCTCGAGGAGAAGAACATGGCGGTGGACGACGACATCTCCGGGTGAATACCCGGCTCTGACAGGCCAGCGGCCGGTGCGTGGATGCATCGCCGGTGTGGCCTCACAGTCGTCCCCTTTCCCTGTTCCGGGCAGCCGTATCGGCCTGCCCGTCTCCCACGCGAGGTCTCTTCCGTGTCCGACGCTTCGGTCGTCTGCTCGAACCTGTCCTTCTCCTGGCCCGACGACACCCCGGTGTTCGACGGCCTGTCCTTCTCCGTGCCGTCCGGCCGCACCGGGCTCGTGGCCCCGAACGGCGCGGGCAAGAGCACGCTGCTCAAGCTGATCGCCGGTGAGCTGAGGCCCACCGGCGGCTCGGTGACCGTGCACGGTGTGCTCGGCCATCTCCCCCAGAACCTGCCGCTGGCCGGCTCGCTCACCGTGGCCGAGGTGCTCGGTGTCGCCGAGATCGTCCGGGCCCTGGACGCCGTCGAGTCGGGGGATGTGGGCGAGGAGCACTTCACCGTCATCGGCGACGACTGGGACATCGAGGAGCGCACCCGCGCCGAGCTCGACTCCCTCGGCCTCGGCGCCCTCGGTCTCGACCGGCGTCTCGACACCCTCAGCGGCGGCCAGATCGTCTCCCTGGGCCTGGCCGCCCAGCTGCTGCGCCGGCCCGATGTGCTGCTCCTCGACGAGCCGACCAACAACCTCGACCTCGACGCCCGCCGCCACCTCTACGACGTCCTGGAGCGCTGGAACGGCTGCCTGCTGCTGGTCAGCCACGACCGCGCGCTCCTGGACCGTATGGAGCGGATCGCCGAACTGCACCACGGTGAACTGCGCTGGTACGGAGGCAACTTCACCGCGTACGAGGAGGCGGTGACCGCGGAGCAGGACGTCGCCGAGAAGAACGTCCGCAACGCCGAGCAGGAGGTGAAGCGCGAGAAGCGGGAGATGCAGCAGGCCCGTGAGCGCGCCGAGCGCCGCGCGAGCAACGCCGCGCGCAACCTGAAGAGCGCCGGGCTGCCGAAGATCTTCGCCGGGACCATGAAGCGGGGCGCCCAGGAGTCCGCGGGCCGGGCCGGGCAGACGCACGCGGCCCGTGTCGGCGAGGCGAAGGCGCGCCTCGACGAGGCGGAGCGCTCCGTGCGCGACGATCCGCGCCTCGTTCTCGATCTGCCCGGCACCTTGGTGCCCGCCGGACGCACCCTCGTCCTCGCCGAGCACGCGCAGGTCCGCCGGGGCGAGCAGGACCTGTTCGCGGCCGAGGGCGTCGACTTCTCGGTGCGGGGCCCCGAGCGCATCGCGCTGACGGGCCCCAACGGGGCGGGAAAGACCACCCTGTTGCGGCTCGTGAACGGTGATCTCCAGCCGAGCGGCGGCAGCGTGAACCGGGCCGACGGCCGGATCGCCTATCTGTCGCAGCGTCTGGACCTGCTCGACCCCGAGCGCACCGTCGCGGAGAACTTCGCCGCGTTCGCGCCGGGGCGCCCCGAGGCGGAGCGGATGAATCTGCTGGCCCGCTTCCTGTTCCGCGGCCCGCGCGCCCAGCTGCCGGTCGGGGTGCTGTCCGGCGGGGAGCTGCTGCGGGCCACCCTGGCCTGCGTGCTGTGCGCGGAGACGGCCCCGCAGCTGCTGCTCCTCGACGAGCCGACGAACAACCTCGACCTGGTCGGCGTCGGCCAGCTGGAGAGCGCGCTCGCCTCCTACCAGGGCGCGTTCATGGTGGTCAGCCACGACGAGCGGTTCCTCGCGCGGATCGGAGTGGAGCGCGGGCTGCGGCTCGCGGGCGGGGAGCTGACCGAGGTGGGGGCGCCCGAGATGTGATCCGTCGGCGTGACGACATGGCCCGCTCCGAGGCGTACGCCCGGCGGGCCCCACGGCTCCTCACGTCGAACGGACACACCTCATGCCCCAGCCCGCTCTCATCGCCCACGATCTGACCCGTACCCTCGGCACCCGTCGCGTTCTCGATGGTGTGTCACTCACCGCCGCTCCCGGCCGCCGGATCGGCCTGATCGGCGAGAACGGGGTCGGCAAGTCGACCCTGCTGCGCCTGCTCGCCGGCGTCGACACCCCCGACTCCGGCAGCGTCGTACGCCCGCCCGACCTCGGCTTCCTCCAACAGGAGGCGCCGTACGACGCCACGACGACGATCGCGGACGTGCTGGACGACGCGCTGCGCGAGACCCGCGCCGAACTCGCCGAGCTCGACCGTCTCGGCGATGAACTCGCCCTGACACCGGAGGACTCCGGCACCTACGCCGAACTGCTCGACACCTACGGCCAGTTGCTCGAGCGCGCCCGGGAGCACGAGGCATGGGACGCGGACCGGCGCGCCGAGATCACCCTCGCCGGTCTCGGCCTCGGGGCGTTCGCGCACACCCGGACGCTGGGTTCGCTCTCCGGCGGCCAACGGGGGCGGCTCGCCCTGGCCGCGCTGCTCGTGCGCCGCCCCGCCGCGCTGCTGCTCGACGAGCCGACGAACCATCTCGACGACGACGCCGCGCTGTTCGTGGAGGAACAGGTGCGGGCGCTGCCCGGCGTCGTCGTCCTCGCCAGCCACGACCGGGCGTTCCTCGACGCCGTCTGCACGGACCTCGTCGACCTCGACCCGGCGGTGGACGGCCCCGTGCGGTTCGGCGGCAACTACAGCGCCTACCGCGCCGAGAAGCAGGCCGAGCGGGAGCGGTGGGAGCGGCGGTTCGCCGAGGAGCAGGAGGAGTTGGCGGCGCTGCGGCACGCGGCCGGTGTCTCGGCACGCCGTGTCGCCCCGGACCGCCCTCCGCGCGACAACGAGAAGATGGGGTACGGCGTCCGCGCCAACCGGGTGCAGAGCCAGATCTCCCGCAGGGTCCGCAATGCCGTCCGCCGCCTTGAGGAGTTGGAACGCACGCAGGTCGCCGCGCCTCCACCGCCGCTGCGCTTCCGGCCCGACCGGCTCGCCGACATGCCGGTCGATGACATGTCCCTCGATGGCATCGGCGAGCCGCTCGTGTCCCTGCGGGCGGTTGATGTCCCCGGGCGGCTGACCCTGGACAGGCTCGACGTGACACCCGAGGACCGCCTGCTGGTCACCGGAGCCAACGGCACGGGGAAGTCGACCCTGTTGGCGGTCCTCGCCGGGCAGCTGACCGTGCGCGGGACACGGCGGCGGGCGGGCCTGTCCGTGGGGCTGCTCGCCCAGGACTCCGTGTTCGCGCGGCCCGAGCGGACCGCACGGGACACCTACGTCCAGGAGCTCGGGTTCGCGCGGGCCGAGGCGGTGCCGCCGGCCGGGCTCGGTCTGCTGCGCCCGGCCGACCTCGACAAACCCGTGGGTCAGCTGTCGGTCGGTCAGCGGCGCCGGCTCGCGCTCGCCCTGCTGGTGGCGAACCCGCCCGAGCTGCTGCTGCTCGACGAGCCGACGAACCATCTGTCCCCCACGCTGTGCGACGAGTTGGAGGACGCGCTGGGCGCGGGTCCCGGTGCCATCGTCGTCGCCTGCCACGACCGCTGGCTGCGCGAACGCTGGAAGGGCCGCGAGATCCGGCTCGGCCGGGGCGCACTCGACGACTGATCGGAGGCGCCTACCAGCGGTTGCGGTGCAGCACCTCCGCGACCGGCCTGCGGCGTACCGGGCCGAAGCGGCCGAGCGGCCACCCGATCGGGATGGCGGCGAACGTCCGCATGTCGTCGGGGATGCCGAGCGCGGCCTTCCACTCGTCCTCCAGCATCAGGTGCCAGATGGTGATGTTGGCGGCGAGGCCGAGGCCGCGCGCGGCGAGCAGCAGGTTCTGTACGCCGGGGTAGACGCAGGAGCCCTCCGCCAGGGCGGCGAAGCGCTCCTGCGTGCTCGCCAGCGCGGCGGCCGCCGTGGGGCCGAGCGCGGCGACCGAGGCCCGCAGCCCCTCCCCGTCGACGCGCGACGGCGGGAACTGGTAGCAGGGGATGACGAGCGCCGGTGTCTCGGCGAAGTGGTCGCGCTGGTACTCGATGGCGGCGACCATGCGCCCGTACGCCGCCTCGTCCATGCCCTCGGGCGCGTGCTTGCCGGTGGTCGCCAAGTAGGCGTCCACACAGCGCGTCCACAAAGGTGCCAGTTCCGCCATAACTGCCGGATCGGTGACCACGACGTACTCGTAGCGCTGCATATTGCCGCCACTGGGTCCCCACACGGCTGCCTGAATCAGCCTTTCCAGCAGCTCGTCGGGAACGGGTTCCGGGCGCAGCCTGCGCATGGCGCGCATCGTGGCCATGGTGGCGAACAGGGCTGTGTCGTCGGCGATTTGGGGTGTCTCGGTACCTGTGGTGGCTTGGGTCATGATCGCGAGTCTAGGGGTGTCATTCGCGCCAAAACACCCCCATGTTTCACCCATCCTTCGAGCCGAAACACCCAGTTAACCCACGAGCCACCTTTGCAGAGTTAACCTGGCTCTTGACCAGCAGTTGACCGTACGTTGGCGATCTCTTGGTGAGAGATACGCGAGGGGGGAACATGTCCCGAGGTGGGAGTAAGCGCACGGCGATGGCCTTTGTCATCGCCCTGCTGCTGTCGCTCCCCCTGCTCGCGTCCGGACATTCGTTCGCGTCCGCACACGCCCCGGTCGCGGCGCCCGCCGACGCGAAGGCCTGCCACGGCGACGGGACGGCGCCCCAGGGGCCCGCCGAAGCGGTCCGTACGCGTGACCGCCACCGCGCGGCGTCGGGCTCGTCCCAACTTCCCTGCCCCTTCGCCGAGTCACCCGCGCCGGACAACACCGCCGTGTCGGCGACCGCGCCGCACGCCTCGTACGTCCGACCGGACAGATCCATCGACGAGCTGACAGCGGCGTCCCTCCAGGTCTTCCGCTGCTGATTCCCGACAGTTGTTCCCACCTGTCCTGCCCGTCCGACGCGCCCTGCCGGCGCGCCAGGAGGAATCACCACACATGCAGCCCCTCATCGACAACGCCCGCACCTTTGGCCAGCGCCCTGAGGAGTTCGCCAGTCACGCCGACGGCCAGTCCCCGCAGGTCCTCTTCATCACCTGCTCCGACTCTCGCGTCGTGCCGGCCCTGATCACAGGCGCGCGCCCCGGTGAGCTCTTCGAGCTCCGCACCGCGGGCAACATCGTGCCCCCGTACACCAGCGGCAGCCCCAGCGGGGAGACCGCCACCATCGAGTACGCCGTGGAAGTCCTCGGCGTCCAGGACATCGTCGTGTGCGGGCACTCGCACTGCGGGGCGATCGGCGCGCTGGTGCGCGGCGACGACCTCGCGGCCGTGCCCGCCGTCCGGGACTGGCTCGCGCACGCCGCGGACGAGCCCGGCGCGTGCGATCCGGCCGACGTCACGGTCGGCCCGGCCGTCCAACAGCACGTCCTCGCCCAGCTGCTGCGGCTGCGCTCCTACCCGTGTGTGGAGCGCCGGCTCGCCGACGGCCGCCTCACGCTGCGCGGCTGGTACTACGAGGTGCACACCGGCGGCGTCCGCGAACACCGCGTCGACACCGACGCGTTCGAGACCCTGTGAGCGCCACCATGACTGAAACCACCCCCCACACCCCAACCCCCAAGTTCCCTCATCTCAAGGCGGACTTCACCGCCTCGCTCGTCGTGTTCCTGGTGGCACTTCCGCTGTGCGTCGGCGTGGCCGTCGCCTCCGGTGTGCCCGCCGAACTCGGCCTCATCACCGGCATCGTCGGCGGCATCGTCACCGGCCTGATGCGCGGCAGCAGCCTCCAAGTCTCCGGCCCTGCCGCCGGGTTGACCGTGCTCGTGTACGAAGCGGTGCGCGAGTTCGGTCTGCCGGTCCTCGGTGTCATCGTGCTGGCGACCGGTCTCCTTCAGATCGCCATGGGCGCTCTGAAGGTGGGCCGCTACTTCCGGGCCATCTCGGTCTCGGTCGTCGAGGGCATGCTCGCCGGCATCGGCCTGGTGCTCATCGCGGGCCAGATGTACTCGGTACTGGACTCCAAGGCCCCGGAATCCGGGATCGGCAAGATAGCGGGGCTCCCGGGGGCGTTCCTCGACGCGCTCGGCAGTACGAGCGCGCTGGCCTCGCTCGCCCTGGGCGCCGGGACCGTCGCGGTCCTGGTGTTCTGGAAGTACCTGCCGCCCAAGGCGCGCGTCATTCCCGGGCCGCTCGCCGCGGTGGGCCTGGCCATGCTGGCGGCGTTCGTGTTCGACGCGCCCGTCACCATGGTCGAGGTCAACGGCCTGCTCGGCTCGATCCAGCCGCCGCCCCTCGACGCGTTCGGTGAACTCGCCTCGGTCGGTGTGCTCGGCACGCTCGTGGCGTTCACGCTGATCGCCTCGGCGGAGTCGCTGTTCAGCGCGGCGGCCGTGGACCGGATGCACGACGGTCCGCGCACCTCGTACGACAAGGAGCTCCTGGCTCAGGGCGCGGGCAACGCGGTGTGCGGCGTGCTCGGCGCGCTGCCGATGACCGCGGTGATCGTGCGCAGCTCGGCCAATGTGCAGGCGGGCGCCAAGACGAAGGCCTCGCGCGTCATGCACGGCGTATGGCTGTTGCTGTTCGCCGCGCTGCTGCCCGCGCTGCTCGCCTTCATCCCGATCCCGGCCCTCGCGGGCGTGCTGGTGCACGCCGGGGCGAAGCTGGTGCCCGTCCGGGCGCTGGTGCAGCTCTGGCGCGACCATCGCGGTGAGGCGCTGATCCTGGTGGTCACCGCGGTGTCGATCGTGGCGGTCAGCATGTTCGAGGGTGTGCTCATCGGTCTCGCCCTGTCGGTCGTGAAGACCGCCTGGGAGGCCTCGCACATCAAGCTGGAGATCATAGACAAGGGCGCGGGCCCGGTGCAGGCACACCTGTCCGGCAATGCGACGTTCCTGAAGCTGCCGAAGATCCTCGACAGCCTGGAGGCACTCCCGCAGGACCGCCCCGTCGAACTGAACCTGACCGGACTCCACCACCTGGACCATGCGTGCCGCACGGCCCTGGAGAACTGGGCGGAACGGCACAGCTCGGCGGAGACGGAGCCGGTGAAGGTGACATCGGCCTGATCCTGCTTCGGCTGGGCCCCGACTCCCGTGCACCGCACGGGAGTCGGGGCCTTCGCGCGTCGGTCAGTCGATGACCGCCGCGACCGCCTCGACCTCGACCAGCTGGTCGGAGTAGCCGAGCACGGTGACACCCATCAGGGTGCTGGGCACGTCGTGGTCACCGAAGGTGTCACGCACCACCTGCCATGCCGTGACCAGGTCCTCCTGCCGCGTCGACGCGACGAGGACGCGGGTGCTGATGACGTCCTCCAAAGCGGCGCCGGCCGCGTCGAGGGCGACGCGCATGTTCGCGACGCACTGCGCTGTCTGACCGGCGTAGTCGCCGACGGCGACGGTCGAGCCGTCCTTCGCCAACGGGCAGGAACCGGCGAGGAAGACGAGCCGCGCCTCGGCCGGCGCGGTGGCCGCGTAGGCGTACTCGGCGACGTCCGAGAGGGTGTCGGAACGGATCAGGGTGACGGCGCGGGGCACGGGGTTCCCTTCGGACGGACGGGTGCGGTAGTCCGTCATCGTGGCACGGCGCCCGCCCGTACGTTCAGCGCTGTGAAGGGAGTTGGGCACACGTGGACGTGGCCGGCTCTCCCGAGAGGCGGTCGGTGAGCCAGTTGATGGCCGGGCCCTGGTCGGTGAGCAGCGGGGCGAAGTGGTTGATCAGGGCGCGGCCGACGTCCGGGATGTTCACCGCCTTGTACGTGACCTGGGCGCCGCGGCCGCACCAGTCGACGGCCAACTGTCGTGCCTGGCCGTGCGGGACGAGATTGTCGCTGACGCCGGTGGCGACGCGGACCGGGCTCTGCGGCTCGATGGCGCCGATGCGCTGCTGGGCGAGGAACTCCTGGAGGCGCGGCTCGGCCTTGATGATGTCTTCGAGGGTCTGGCCGTCCTTGGTCCAGGTCGAGCTCTTCTGGGACGAGTAGCCGAGGATGGCGTCGCCGACGCACGCCGTGGAGAGGTCCTTCAGGGCGGCCCGGCCCTTGTCGTTGAGGTGCTTGTCGGCGATCGCCCGAAGCTGCGGGTCGGACTGCAGGAACCCGTTGAGCGACCAGCCGAGCGCGCCGACGAGGTCGGTGCCGTCGATGGCCTTGGTGGTCGCGGTCAGGTCGGCGGGCGGCGCCCCCGCGTACGTGCCGGAGAGGGTGACATCGGGCGCGTAGGTGGGCTGGAGTTCGGCGGCCGCGGCGGTGGCGCCGCCGCCCTGGCTGTAGCCGAAGAGGCCGACCCGCGAACCGCTGGTGACGGTGGCGTCCTTGAGGGCGCGGGCGGCGCGCACGGCGTCGAGAACGGCGTGGGCCTCGTCGAGCCGGTTCACGTAGGTGTGCAGGCGGTCGGTGGTGCCCAGGCCGATGTAGTCGGTGACGACGACGGCGACGCCCTTGACGAGGAGCCGGTAGATCGCCAGGTCCTCGTAACCGGCGACCAGCGTCTGTCCGTTGAACCGGATCGGGTGCTCAAGTCCCATCGACGCGGCGCACTGGTCACCCTGCCCCTGCGTGCCGGGGGCGAGCGCCACGAGCGGACGGGGGCCGGAGCCGCGCCACTTGGCGCTGGGCTCGATGTAGGCACCCGTGGACGCGGCGGGCTTCCCGTTGGAGTCGGTCGTCTTGTACATGATGCGGGTCGCCCTGCCCGGCAGCGGTCCGTGCAGGCCGGGCAGGCTGAGGGCGAGCGGGAGGCCCTCGCTGCGGATCAACGAGCCGTTGGCGCCGGGGAGTTCGGCCGGCGGGTTGTAGAACGCGGGGATCGTGACACCGCGCGAGACCGTGTCGCCGGAGCTGTCCGATCCGGTGGCCGCCACGGCGGGCACGGCCTGGGCGCCGACACACGCGGCGACGGTGACGGCGGCGGCCAGCAGGCGGGTGGGGGCGGCGGGCATGGCGAACCTCCGGGCTACGGGCGGAGGTCGACCCCCGCCTGGCGGCTGTCGGCCGGAAATTCGGGCAGGCCGACGGCGCGGTCGGGGCGGTCGTCCCACCGCCACCACGCGCCTTGCCGGACGCTATCCACATCACCGTTACCGCGGGTAGCACCAAGAAGGTTACGTTTCAGTAATTTAAGGCTGCACCGTGATCCCGAGGAGGTCGCGGACCGTGCGGACGACGCCGTTCTCGGTGTTGGCCGGGGCGCGCAGCCGGGCGCGCTCGAGGACGTCCGGGTGGGCGTTGGCCATGGCGTAGGACCAGTGGGCGGTGTCCAGCATCTCCAGGTCGTTGCGGTAGTCGCCGAACACCGCGGTCTGCGCGGGCGTGACACCCAGGGTGTCCTGGAGCCTGCGGACGGCGGCGCCCTTGTTCGCGGCCGGGTTCATGACGTCGATCCAGTGCCGGCTGGAGACGACGACCTGGTGCGAGTCGGTGAGCGGGGCGAGGAGCGGGGCGGTGGTGTCCTGCGCGTTGCCGAAGTCGAAGAGCGCGACCTTGACGAAGTCGTCCTCGACGGCGGTGGCGTCGGCGACGATCTCGTGGGCGGCGTAGTACTTGCGGACCTGCGTCATGAACGCCTCGTCGGAGCGCTCCACGTAGGCGGACCGCTTCCCGCAGACGACGACGCCCGCGTCGGCCCCGCCCGCGTCGACGAGGGCGCGCATCTCCTTGACGATCCACTCGACGACGGCCGGCTCCAGCGGGTCGGAGCTGACCTCGGCGCCGCCGTGCACGACGTACGCGCCGTTCTCGGCGACGTAGACCATGCCGCCGTCGTCCACGGCGTCGAACTGGGCGGCGAGCGTGGCGTACTGCCGTCCGCTGGCGGGGCAGAAGGCGATGCCGCGGCGGTTCATCTCGGCCAGCAGCGGCCAGAGGGAGTCGGGGATGTTCCCGTCGCCGTCCAGGAGTGTGCCGTCCATGTCGGTGACGACCAGGCGGATGTCGGGCGGGGTGGCGGCGGCCGCCTGGTGGTGCTGGGTGCTCACGGTGGTTCCTGGTTCGGTGGTGCGGGCTGCCGGCCGCAGGGCGCGGGGCGCAGCACCTCCAGTCTAGGAGGCTCCCTGCTCTGACCGGCGAACACTCTTGATCATGCCCACGCCCGCGCCGTACGGTTCCGGCACTCACCCCGCGCGGGTCCAACCCAACCTGGAGCACGCCATGCCCCGATTCACGCTGGATGGCACCGTTTTGCGGTACGACGATCTCGGCCCGGCGGACGGCGTCGCGATCGTGCTGATCCACGGGCATCCGTTCAACCGGACCCTGTGGGCCACCCAGGCCGAGGCGCTCGCGGCGGCCGGGTACCGGGTGCTCACGCCCGATCTGCGCGGGTACGGCGAGAGCGATGTCACTCCGGGGCAGGTGCTGCTGTCCCGCTTCGCGGACGACATCGCCGGGCTCCTGGACGAGCTGGGCATCGACACCGCCGTGGTCGGCGGTGTGTCCATGGGCGGCCAGATCGCCATGGAGTTCCATCTGCGCCACCCGGACCGCATCCACGCGCTCGTCCTGTCCGACACCTCGGCGCCGGCGGAGACCCCCGAGGGCAAGCTGTACCGCAACCGGCTCGCCCTGCGGCTGCTCGCCGAGGGCATGGGCAGGTACGCGGACGAGGTCATCGACAAGATGCTCGCGCGCTACAACGTGGCCGCGCTGCCGGAGGTCGCGGCGCATGTGCTCGGCATGATGCAGGTCACCGACCCGCGCGGGGCGGCGGCGGCGCTGCGCGGGCGGGCCGAGCGCCCCGACTATCGCGACAGCCTCGCGGCGGCCCGGGTGCCCGCGCTCGTCGTGGTCGGCGTGGACGACGTGTACACGCCGGTCTCGGACGCCGAGGAGATCGTGAAGCTGATGCCGGACTCGGTGCTGCGGGTGATCGACGGCGCCGGACACCTGCCGAGCGTCGAGCAGCCCCAGGCGTTCAACGGCGTGCTTCTGGACTTCCTCCGCGACCGCTGCCCGACCGGGTAGGGCGGGATCGTGACCCGCTCCGCGAGCGACCGGCTGCTCGACGCGCTCGGCGCCTTCGACCAGGACCACCCCTCACTGACGCTGACCCAGCTCGCGCACCGCGCCGATCTTCCGCTGCCCACCGCGCACCGGATCGTCGGCGCGCTCTCCCACTGGGGCGCCCTGGAGCGCGACGAGGAGGGGAACTACCACGTGGGTCTGCGCCTGTGGGAGATCGCGGCGCTCGCCCCGCGCGGTCTCGGCCTGCGCCAGGCCGCCCTGCCGTTCCTGGAGGACCTGTACGAGGCCACGCACGAGAACGTGCACCTCGCCGTGCGCGACGGCCGGGAGGTCGTCTACATCGAGCGCCTGTCGGGCCGTTCGGCGGTGGGCGTGCACTCGCGGGTCGGCGCGCGCTGGCCGCTGCACGCGACAGGCGTGGGTCTGGTGCTGCTCGCGCACGGCGGCCCCGAGCTGCAGGACAGCTACCCCGAGGGCGGGCTCGAGGCGTTCACCCCCTACACCGTCACGGACCCGGTCCGGCTGCGCCGCATGCTGGCCGAAGTGCGGCGCGGCGGCGGCGCGGTGAGCGACCGTCAGATCACCGACGACGCACTGTCGGTGGCGGCGCCGGTACGCGGGCCACGCGGGGATGTCGTCGCCGCGGTCTCCGTCGTCGTACCGGTCGAGGGCGCGCGGACACCTGCGCTGATTCCGGCGGTGCAGCTGGCCGGACGCGGCATATCGCGCGCTCTGGGCTGGCAACCCGCCGCGACCGCACCCCCGGCTTCCGTCTGACGGAAGTGGCGTTGTGGGGCTGTGGTCCGGGTCACCACTGTGGTCGGTGACGCGCGGCGACGGTGCCGCGCGGTGACCGGAGGGACCCCCGTCATGACCGCCTACTCGGCCTTCGCCCGTAACCAGTGGTACGTCGCCGCGTGGTCGAAGGAGGTGGGCCGGGAGCTGCTCGGCCGCACCATCCTCGGTGAGCCGATCGCCTTCTACCGCACCGAGGCCGGGGAGCCGGTCGCGCTCGCGGACCGCTGTGTGCACCGCCGCTACCCGCTGTCGGCGAGCGGGCTCGACGGGGACCGGGTGGTGTGCGGGTACCACGGGTTCACCTATGACACGACGGGCACGTGTGTGTTCGTGCCGGGGCAGAAGCGGGTGCCGCGGACCGCGCGGGTGAGCTCGTACCCGGTCGCCGAGGTCGACGGGATGGTGTGGGTGTGGGTCGGTGACCCGGAGGGGGCCGACACGGGCGCGATCCCGCGCGCCCCGCACCTGGTCGCGGACGACTTCGTGACCGTGGAGGGCATGGAGCCGATCGACGCCGACTTCATGCTCCTCGTCGACAACCTGATGGACCTGTCCCACGAGACGTATCTGCACGGCGGTTACATCGGCACGCCCGAGGTCGCCGAGACACCCATCGCCACGGAGGTCGACGAGGAGTCCGGGGTCGTGCGAGTGTCACGGCACATGAAGGACGCCGAGTGCCCGCCGTTCTACGCCCGTTCCACCGGCATCGAGGGCCGCATCGAAAGGCGCCAGGACATCGAGTACCACGCGCCGTGCCTGTATCTGCTGCACAGCACGATCAGCCCGTCGGGTCAGGAGACCCCCGCGTTCCGCACGGAGATCACGTACGCGATCACCCCGTCCTCGCCCGGCAAGGTGTACGACTTCTGGGCGGTGTCACGGAACTTCGCGACCGAGGACGAGGAAGTCACCACGTTCCTGCGGGACTTCAACCACACGGTCGTCATGCAGGACGTGGACGCGCTGAATCTGCTGCAGCGCACCCTGGACACCGAGCCCGAGGGCTACCAGGAGCTCAGCATCAACATCGACACGGGCGGCCTGGCGGCGCGCCGCATCCTCACGAAGCTGGCCGCCGGATGACACGGCCCGTCTTCCGCATCGAATGGCTCCCCGGCACCGACCTCCTCGACGGCCTCTGCCACTGCGGCGAGCAGCACACCAGCGAGGATCCGGTCGCCATGTGGGAGTGGATGCTCGCCCACCCGGACCATCCGCAGACCCCCGAACCGAAGGACCGCACCCCGTGAGCGAGCCGCTCGACCCTCTCGACACGTACGACCTCGTCGTCGCCGAACGCCGCCAGGAGGCCGAAGGTGTCGTCTCCCTGCTCCTGCGCCGCCCGGACGGCGCGGCGCTGCCCGCGTGGGAGGCGGGCGCCCACATCGACCTGATCCTCTCCGAGGCCGAGGGCCTTGAACGGCAGTACTCGCTGTGCGGCGGCGACGCGCACTCCTGGCGGATCGCCGTGCTGCGCGAGCGCGACGGGCGGGGCGGCTCGGCGCATGTGCACGGCGAGCTTCAGGAAGGCGCGGCGGTACGGGCCCGTGGGCCGCGCAACCACTTCCGGCTCGAACCGGCGCCCGCATACCGGTTCGTCGCGGGCGGCATCGGCATCACGCCGATCGTGCCGATGCTGGCCGCGGCGGCCGACCACGGGGCTCAGTGGTCCCTGCACTACGGGGGCCGCTCCCGCGCGACCATGGCGTTCGCCGAGGAGTTGACCGCCCGGCACCCCGGCGGCGGGATCGAACTCGCCGAGGGTCTGCTCGACCTCCCCGCGGTCCTCGCGGATCTGCGCCCCGGTGAACTCGTCTACGCCTGCGGCCCCGAGCCGCTGCTCGCCGCCGTCGAGGAGCTGGTGCCGGCCGAGGCGCTGCGCACGGAGCGGTTCACCCCGACGGTGACCGACACCAGCGGCGACACGACCTTCGAGGTCGAACTCGCCGCCTGCGGCCGGACGTTGAAGGTCCCGGCGGACCGGACGATCCTCGCCACGTTGCAAGAGGCCGGGATCCAGGTGCTGTACTCCTGCACCGAGGGCACGTGCGGCACCTGCGAGACGGATGTCCTCGCCGGCGAGGTCGACCACCGTGACAGCGTGCTCACGGCCGCCGAACGGGACGCCAACGAGACGATGATGGTGTGTGTCTCGCGGGCGAGGGGCGAGCGGCTCACGCTGGACCTGTGACCGCCGCATCCGATACGGCCTCGTCCGCGGCCTCGGCCTCCGGCTGCGCCGCCTGTTCCGCGCGGCGCAGCAGCGTGGCCGCCACCAGGCCTCCGGTCAACACGGCGGCCGCGCCCACGAGTTGACCGGTCTCCAGGGCGGAGCTGAAGGCCTGTGTCACCGTGTGCCGTTCGGCCGTCGAGTCGGTCGCGGCGAGGGCTGCGGGCAGCGAGGCCGCGGCCACCGGCACGAGCGCGGCGAAGCGGGCGCTGAGCACGGCGCCGAGAACGGCGACGCCGAGGCCGCTGCCGAACTCGGTGACCGTGCCCTGGATTCCGGCACCCGCGCCCGCCTTCTCCCGCGGGATGGAGCCCATCACGGCGACGGCCATCGCCGGGTTGGCGAACGCGCAGCCGACCCCCATGAGGACGAGCCCGACGAGCAGGCCCCCGTACCCGTCCACGACCCGCCCGGCGAGGGCGACCGCGGCGAGTCCGCAGGCGAGCAGGGTCATGCCGACGGCCACGGACCCCGGAATGCCGAGCCGCTTGCTCAGCCGGGCCGACACTCCGGTGAAGTTGAGCAGCACGACGGTGAGCGCGAAGGGCGCGGTGCGCAGTCCGGCCTCCAACGGCCCGTAGCCCAGGACGAATTGGAGCTGCTGCGTGAGCAGGAACAGCGCTCCCCCGCTGCCGAAGGTGATCAGCACGGCTCCGATCACGGCGCCGGTGAACGTCCGGTTCCGGAAGAAGCTCATGTCGAGCATGGGGGCGGTGACGCGCCGCTCCCACACCACGAAGGCGGCCAGCGCGCACACTCCGAGACCCGCGCCCGCGAGCACGTACGGGGAGGACCAGCCGTGGTCGGGCCCCGAGATGACGGCGTAGACGAGCGATGCCATCGCGACCGTCGACAGGAGCGCGCCGAGCAGGTCGGGGCGGTGACTCTGCTCGACCCTGCTCTCCGGCACGAGGACGCTGACGGCGCACAGGCCGAGCAGCACGACGGGCACGTTGACCATGAAGAGGGAGCCCCACCAGAAGTGCGCGAGCAGGACGCCGCCGACCAGCGGCCCCGCCGCGAAGCCGAGGGCGTTGACCGCGGCCCAGACACCGATGGCGCGGACGCGTTCGTCGTCGTCGAAGACCTGCACGGCCACCGCGAGGGTGGTGGTCAGCAGGAGGGCGCCGCCGACGCCCATGCCGGCGCGCGCGGCGATCAACTGGCCGGTACTGTGGGCGAGTGCGGCGGCGAGCGAGCCCGCGCCGAACAGCACGAGACCGGTCAGGAGCAGCTTCTTGCGGCCGTAGCGGTCGGCGGCGGCCCCGGCCGAGAGCAGCAGGCCCGCCTGCACCAGCACGTACGCGTTGATGATCCACTGGACGTCGGCGGTGCCGGCGCCGAGGTCGGCGGTGAGGGTGGGGACGGCGACGTTGAGGATCGTGTTGTCGAGGATGACGACGAGTTGCGCGAGGCAGATCACGCCGAGGATGAGCCAGCGGCGCGGGTCCCTCGGCCTGGTGAGCGCGGGGGCGGTGGGCTGCTCGGCGGCGGGCGTCGCCGTCATGCGGGCTCCTTGTGGGCAGGCGGAGAACACGGGGACCACCCCGCTGGTTAGGCAACCCTAACTCAACGGGTGACCCGCGTCCGCCCTACCCCACCTGGGCCTATAGCGCGCGGTGCATGATGTGCAGTCCGACCCTGCCGTGTCGCGGGTGGTCGTACGCCTCGGGCACCGTGCCGAGGATCGTGAAGCCGAGCGAAGTCCACAGCCGTACGGCCGGGTTGGTCTCGACGACGGCGTTGAAGACCATGGCGCGGTAGCCGTCCTGTTCGGCCACGGTCAGCACGTGTTCGGCGAGCGCGCGGCCGTGGCCGTGGCCGCCGTGGTCGGGGTCGACCATGAAGCCGGCGTTCGCGGTGTCCCGTGCGGGACCGCCGTAGTTGGGCTTCACGTAGGCCGTCGCGACGACGGTGCCCGCGTCGTCCTCCATGACGAGGACGCGCTTGCCCGCGCCCTCGGTCCACAGGGCGCGGGCCTCGGGCTCGCTGGTGTCGGGGTCCCAGGCGTAGGTCTCGCCCTCGCGCACGATCCGCCGCCAGAACGGCCAGATCCGCTCCCAGTCCCCGTCCCGGATGTCTCTGATCTTCATGGGGACGAGTCTGGCACGGGGTCCGGCCGCCCTGTCGGGGACGCCCAGTTGGTGAACTCGGGGCCGGTCAGCCGGTGAGCGCCGCGCTCGGTGTCCTGGCCCGGTCGTCGGTAGCCGGCGGGGCCAGGAGCAGCATCGCGCCGAGTCCGAGGGCCGCGACGCCCGCGAAGAACCAGAAGCCCCAGGGGTGGGCGATGCCCGCCGTGACCAGGGCTCCGGTGACGATCGGTCCGGTGATCGAGCCGAGTCGGCCCACCGCGGAGGCGAGGCCGAGTGCGGTGCCGCGGGTGCGGGCCGGGAAGACCTGGGCCACGTACCCGTAGATGAGGACCTGCGCGGAGAACACGAAGACGCCGGTGAACAGCACCAGTGCATTGAGCAGCAGGCTGCTCTCGATGCGCAGGCTCAGGACGGCGAGCAGCACGGCGCCCGCCGCGAACCAGATGCGGGCCACGCGCCGGATGCCGTACTTGTCGGCGACGATCCCGGCGACGATGAGCCCGATGACGGCGCCGACGTTGAGGATCAGCAGGAGCGCGATGGAGCGGGAGATGGGATAGCCCGCGCTGCGCATGAGCTGGGGCAGCCAGGTGTTGAGGCCGTAGACGAGCAGCAGGCCCATGAAGGAGCCGCCCCACACGGCGAGCGTGGTGCGGCGCACGCGCGGGCCGAGCAGGTCGCGCATGCCGATGCGTTCGGCCTCGGGCTGCTGCTTGGCGGCGAGGTACGCGGCGGACTCCGGCAGCTTCCACCACATCAGCGGGACGACGAGCAGGCCCGCGACTCCCCCGCCGTAGAACAGCCAGTGCCAGTCACCGGCCACGGCGAGCGCGAGCACCGAGGTGAGCACCGCGCCGACGTGGTAGCCGGTCATGGTGAACGTGCTGGCGCTGGCTCGGCGGCGTTCGGGCAGGTTCTCCGACATGACGGTCAGGGCGACCGGCATGCAGGCGCCGAGGCCGAGCCCGGCGAGGAAGCGCAAGCCGCCGAACACGGCCACGTTCGGGGCGAGCGGTGTCACCAGGGTGAACACCGAGAACAGCAGCACCGAGCCGATGAGCATGCCGCGCCGGCCGAAGCGGTCGGTGAGCGGGCCGAGCCCCGCGGCGCCGACCGCGACCCCGACGAGGGAGACGGTGGCGACCGCGGTGGCATCGGCGGCCGTGAAGCCGAGGTGGTGCGTCTTGAGCAGGGTCGGGATGGTGGCGCCGAGCGCCACCAGGTCGTACCCCTCGAGCAGAACGGTCAGCCAGCACAGCACCGCCGTGCTGGCTGCCCGCGTGGGAGACGTCGTCATTGGCGTGCTCCTTGCCGGATGAGCGGATGGGGACGGGGACAGGGACGGGGGACGCGCTGCTCCTGGGGGACGGGGGGACCTTCCGAAGGGACCGGCCTCTTCTGCGGGGATCAGAAGGGGTACGGCGCGATCTGCGGGCGCACGGTCACCCACTGCGTCTCGGTGAAGGCCTCGATGTTGGCCTGCGCGCCGCCGAACCGGGATCCGTTGCCGGAGTCGCCGACGCCGCCGAAGGGCGCGGCGGGCTCGTCCATGACGGTCTGTTCGTTGATGTGCACCTTGCCGGAGCGGATCCGGTCGGCGAGGGTCATCGCGGTGCCGACGTCGCCGAGGATGCCGACGGACAGGCCGTACGGCGAGGCGTCGACGATGCGGGCCGCCTCGTCGAGGTCGCGGTAGCTGCGCACGGGTGCGACGGGCCCGAAGATCTCCTCGCGCCAGGCCGGGCTGTCGTCGTCGAGGCCGGTGAGCACGGTCGCCGGGTAGTACGGGGCGTCGGCCTTGCCACCGGCGACGACCTGCGCGCCCGCGGCGACGCTGTCGGTCACCACCTTGTCGATGTGGGCGAGTTGCCGGCTGTCGATGATCGGGCCGAGCGCGACGTCGCCGGCGGCGGGGTCGCCGACGGGCAGCCGGTTCGCCTTCTGGGCGAGCAGCGCGACGTACTCCTCGACCTGCGACTCGTGGACGAGGTGGCGGCCGGTCGCCATGCAGATCTGGCCCTGGTGGAGGTACGAGCCGAACGCGCCGGCCGAGGCGGCGGCCGGGAGGTCGGCGCCGGGGAGGACGACGAGCGCGTTGTTGCCGCCGAGTTCGAGGTGGACCTTCTTGAGGTTGCGGGCGGCGGCCTCACCGACCTTGCGGCCCGCGGCGGTCGAGCCGGTGAAGGAGACGACGGAGACCTCGGGCGCCTCGACGACGGCGGCGCCGACGCTCGCGTCGCCGGGCAGCAGATGAAGCAGCCCCTCGGGCAGGCCTGCCTCCTCGAAGATGCGGACGATGGTGACGCCGCCGCACACGGCGGTGCGCGGGTCCGGCTTGAGGAGCACGGCGTTGCCGAGGGCCAGCGCGGGCGCGACGGAGCGGATGCCGAGGATCAGCGGGAAGTTGAACGGTGCGATGACCGAGACGACGCCCGCGGGCACGCGGCGCGCGAACGACCAGCGGGGCTCGCCGCTGCTGAGCACGTCGCCGAGCGGGTGCGCGGGCAGCGCCGCGTCCTCGTAGCACTCGGCGGCGGCGAAGTCGGTCTCGACGGAGGCCTTGGCGCGGGTCGATCCGGCCTCGCGGACGATCCAGTCCTTGATCTCCTCGGCGTGCTCGGTGAACAGGTCACCGGCCCGGCGCAGCACGGCGGCGCGCTCGGCGGGCGCGGTGCGGGCCCACTCCTGCTGCGCCTCGGCGGCGCGGGTCGCGGCGCGCGCGACGTCATCGGCGGTGGCGCTGCCGATCACACCGAGCCGCTGCCCGGTGGCGGGTTCGACGACGGCGGACGTGCCCCCGCTTCCCGCGGTCCAGCCGTCGAGGTGGATGCGCTCGTGCCATACGGGGTCTTCGAGGAGAGTCATGGTCACTCCGGTGAGGTGGGGTGGGTGTCGACCTGGATGAGGCGGGGTCCATCGGTCGGGGGTGTCTTCAACTGGTCGCGCAGTTCGGCGAGTTCGGTCACGGCGGTGGCGGGCACCCCGTAGCCCGCGGCGAGCGCGGTGAAGTCGAGGCCGGGGATCTCGGTGCCCGGCACGTCCGGGGTGCCGAGCAGCGTCCCGAACCAGCGCAGCGCGCCGTAGGTGCCGTTGCGCAGGATGAGGAAGGTGACCGGTACCCGGTAGTGGGCGGCGCTCCACAGCGCCGTGATCCCGTAGTTGGCGGAGCCGTCGCCGACGACCGCGACGACCGGTCGGTCCGGATCGCCCATCGCCGCGCCGACGGCTGCGGGCAGGCCGAAGCCGAGCCCGCCGGAGGCCGGGAAGAAGTAGGAGCCGGGGTGGCGCAGGTCCATCTGGCGCCACCAGGCACCGTTGGTGGAGGTCGACTCGACGACGTAGCGGGTGTCGGGTGGCTGGGTGTCGCGGAGCGCGGCGAAGACCTCCTCGGGGTGGAGGGCGGCGCCGGAGGCGGTGGCGGGTTCGGGCGGGGGCGTGAACTCCCTTGGCCCGCTTGCGCGTTGTGGCAGCCGGTCCGTCAGCGCCGCGAGCACCGGGCCCGGGTCCGCGACCAGCGCCTCCCCCATCGGCGCGCGGGCCGCGGCGCCCGCGTCGTCGGTGACCTGGATCAGGCGGGCGCCGTCCGGCAGGTAGGGGCCCGGCACGTGCTGGTGGTAGCGGAAGACGGGCGCGCCGACGACGAGCACCAGGTCGTGCCCGGCCAGCGCCGACGACACGGAGCCGATTCCGGCGGGCAGCACACCACGCAGCAGCGGATGCCGGTTGGGGAACGGAAGGCGGTGCGGCGAGGGCGCAACCCACACCGGCAGGTCGAGGTGTTCGGCGCAGGCCACGGCCCGGTCGACGTGTCCGGCGGCGTCGATGTCACCGCCGAGGACGAGCACCGGATTGCGGGCGGCGCCCACCTCCCGTACGAGGTCGTCGAGTTGCGCCGCGTCCGGGGTGAGCCCGCGCCGCACCCGCCGCTCCAGGACCTCGCAGGCCCCCGGGTCGACGTCGGCGTCCCAGTCGTCGTAGGGCACGGAGAGGTAGCTCGGGCGGCGCTGCAGTTCGGCCTCGAAGACCGCTTGGGCCAGCGAGCGCGGGACGTCGGCGGCGCAGGCCGGTTCGGCGGAGTGACCGACGAGCGGGCGCATCAGCTGCGGGGCGTCGACGTTGGCGAGCATCGCCTCCAGGCCGACGGCGGAGCGCACCTGCTGGCCCGCCGTGAGCACCAGCGGCGAGCGCGCGTACACCGCGTTGGTGAGCGCGCCCATCGCGTTGCCTGAACCGGCGGCGGCGTGCAGATTGACCAGCGCCGGGCCTCCTGTGACCTGCGCGTATCCGTCGGCCATGCCGACGACGACGCCTTCGTGCAGGCCGAGGACGTAGCGGAAGGACTCGGGGAGTCCCGCCAGGAAGGGCAGTTCGTTCGATCCGGGGTTCCCGAAGATCGTGGTCAGACCCTGGCGCTCAAGGAACGCGTGGGCGATCCGGCGTGCGGTCGGCATACGCAGACTCCTCCTGGACCGGCGGTGATGTGGTTGAGCCTAGAAATAAAGCCGACCGTGCTCCAATCAATGTTGGCTACCCGCTTCATAGACAGCATCGATAATGGGGGCACAGGTCACAGACGGGAGCCACCATGCGGGACTTCGACCTCAACCTCGTGCGGACCTTCGTGCTGCTCTACGAGACCCGGAGCGTGACGGCGACCGCCGAGGCGCTGCACGTGACCCAGCCGACGGTCAGCTACGGGCTGCAGAAACTGCGCCGCCGCTTCGAGGACGAGCTGTTCCGCCGCACGGGCGCGGGGCTCGCCCCGACGACTACGGCCCGCGCTCTGTACGAGCCGCTGCACCGCGCCCTCTCGGAGATCGAGACGACCGTCAGCGGTGCGCACTCCTTCGATCCGGCCACGGCGCGCGCCGCGTTCACCGTGTGCCTGTCGGACCTGGGCGAGGTCGCCCTGTTGCCGCGGCTGATGGCCGCACTGCCGCGGCAGGCGCCGGGCACCACCCTCACGGTGCGACCGCTCGACATCCGGGGCGCCGCCGATCAGCTGGGCCGCGGGGAGATCGACGCGTTCATCGCCTCGACGCCGCTCGGCTCGCCGCGGGTGGAGCGGATCCCGCTGTTCTCCGAGGGATACGTCGCCGTGGTGGCCCGCGACCACCCACGGCTGCGCGGCCGCTCCGTGGACCTGGCCGCGCTCGGCGCCGAACAGCATGTGACGGTCTCAGGACCCGCCGGGCACGAAGGGCCGCGCCGCGCCCTGGAGGCGCACGGGCTGCTGCACCAAGTGGTGCTCGACGTGACCCGGTTCGCGGGCCTGCCGTACCTCATCCAGGACAGCGAACTCGTGGCGGTGGCGCCCCGTTTGGTGGCCCGCATGTTCGCCGCCGACCACCGGGTGCGGCTGCTTGAGCTTCCGATCGACATCGAACCGGCGCAGGTCGCGGTCTACGCCCGGCACGCGCACGCCCGCACGCCCGCGCAGCACTGGCTGGTGGACTTCATGCGGGACACGCTGGTCGACGCGACGGAGGCGTGAAGTGCGGCGCCCGCCTTGAGGGACGGGCGCCGCGGCGTCAGTCGTTGCGCGCCGTCTCCGGGCCCGTGATCCTCCGCAGCAGCGGCAACGTGGAGGCGATGACGGCGAGCGAGACGACGATTCCGGCGAGGGTCAGGCCGTAGTAGCCGGCTCCCGGGGGCCGTATCGAGTAGCCGTACTGCGCTTGCAGGAACAGCTGCGCCGTCAGGAAGCCCATCCCGATGGCGAGCGCCGCGACGATCAGCAGCGGTGCGGCGCTCTCCAGGAGCACCACGCGGCGCAGCGTGCGCAGCGGTACTCCGCTCAGCCGCAACAGGGCGAAGGGGCGCTTGCGTTCGTTGAGCCCGCCGGCCACGGCGACCGCCAGGCTGCATCCGGCGATCGGGAAGCTGATCGCGATGACGACGGTGGCCAGTTGCCGGTATCCCGCGATGTCGCCCCACCGCTGCGCGTAGTCCTCGGCGACGGTGTACGGCGGCAGTTCGTCGGGGTACGCCGCGGTGAGCAGCGTACGGACGCGCTCGACTGCCGCGGTGGAGCCGTCCGTCGTCACCATGATCTCGCTCACCGGCAGCGAGCCGAGGCGCTGCGGACTGATCTTCACCGCGGGCCATACGGCGGGCCAGGCCCGGTCCTCCTGCATGCCGAAGCGGGAGAAGTCCGGTGGGATCGCGGCGGCTTCCGCCCCCGCCGGGCAGTCGTTGTGCGCGGGCATCCGCGCCAGCTCGGCGCAGGCAACCAGGCCCGCCAGGATCGGCCGCTCCCCCTTCGGTGGCGCCGGCTCGGCAGGGTCGGGGATGCCGAGCGGATTCGTGCGGACCACCATGACGCTGTGGACGCCGGGCACGGACACCAGCTCCGACCGGGTCGCGGCGGGCAGCGCCGCCGGGGGTTTCCGCGTGGGCCCGGCTCCGAACTGCCGCTCGTAGTCGCCGACCACCGAGCTGCCGAACGCCGCGTTGTCCTCGGGCACGCCGCTCTCCGCGACGACCGCGGTGATGATCCCGACCGCCGTACTGGTGACACAGAGCGCGAGTACGAGCCCGCTGACCGCGCGGAACCCGGCCTTCGGGTCGTCCGCGAGGCGCCGCCCCGCGACGAGCAGCGCCGGTCGGCGGGTGCAGCGGACCAGCAGCCGTGCCCCGGCCATCGTCAGCCACGGTCCCGCGAGGACGATGCCGACCAGGATCAGCAGGATGCCGGGGACGAAGGCGAGTATCTGGCCCGAACTGCCCTCGGGAACGCGTCCGATGACCCACCACAGCTGCCCGAGGCCGAGCGCCAACGGGATCAGGCGCCAGGCGCGCGGCGGGCGGGGCGTGGTCCGGCGGGTGACGCCGAGCGGCGAGACCCGTACGCGGCGCAGCGCGACACGTGCGGCGATCGCCGCGGCCACCGGCACGCCCACGGCGATGCCCAGCACGTCGACCACGCCGAGCGACATGTCCCCGGTGAAGAACGGGGTGCCGGTCAGGTCGGCCCGCGCCACCAGGGGCCGCAGGGCGTACCAGAGGGCGAAGCCCGCCGCCGTACCGGCGACGGCGGCGACCGCGGACTCGATCGTGGAGATCAGTGACACCTGGCCCGGTGTCGCGCCGACCAGGCGCATCGCGGCGAAGCGCTGCTCGCGGCGGGCGGCGGCGAGGCGGCTGGCCGTGCCGGTCAGGATCAGCACGGGGAAGATCAGCGCCAGGGCGACCACCGAGAGGACGAGCGCCATGCCTTCGGCGTTGATACCGGCGGCGACGTCGCAGTTGGGGCCGTTGCAGCTGCTGGGCGAGCGGGTCTCGATGGTCGTGACACGCCGGGCGCCCTCCTTCCCCGCCAGTTCGCCGGGTCGGTGTCCGACCACGACGATGAGGGAGTCGGGTCCGGGCAGCGCGGACCTGCCGATGGTGCCCGCCCGGCGGCCGGGGTAGCGGTCCGCCAACTCACCGGCGGGCGTGGCGCGCAGCAGTTCGGCGAGGGCCGGGGAGGCGTAGTACTCGCCGGGGCCCGGAAGGCGTGGCAGGCCCGGCGGCACCGGCGCGTTCGGCCCGGTGGCCGCCACGTCGACGCGGCCGATGAGCCCGCCGTCGTAGTGGTCGGCGCGCAGCAGCCACCACAGCGGGTCGGCGCCCGCGGCCCGCGCGTTCCTGCTCTGAGTGAACTCGGCCCCGGTGTTGAGCCAGGCGTTGCGGTCGTTCTGGGTCCGGGTCGCCCCGATGGCGGCGAGTGTGGACAGCAGCAGCGCGACGCCCACCGTCACCGCGGCGGCGATCACGGTCAGCCGCACCAGGGCCTCGCGGCCGCCCGCGACGGTGAGGCGGAGCGCCAGCCGGATCATGAGGCGGCCCGTCCGACGGAGAGCGGTGTCACCCTGCCGTCGCGGACGATGACCTCCCGGTCGGCGAAGGCGGCGACGCGCGGCTCGTGGGTGACGAGGACGACGGTGGTGCCCTGCTCGCGGGCGGAGCCGACCAGCAGGTCCATCACCTGTTCACCGGTGAGCGAGTCGAGGGCCCCGGTGGGCTCGTCGGCGAAGAGCACCCGCGGCCCGGCGACCAACGCCCTTGCCAGCGCGACGCGTTGGGCCTGCCCGCCGGACAACTCGCCGGACCTGCGCCCTTCGAGACCGGCCAGGCCGAGCCGCTCGAACCAGGCGCGGGCCTCGCGCAGCGCAGTGGACCGGCGGCCGCGCGCGAGGAGCAGCGGCAGCGCCACGTTCTCCTCGGCCGTCAACTCCGGTACGAGCTGGCCGAACTGGAAGACGAAACCGAAACGGTCGCGGCGCAGCGCGCTGCGTTCGGTCTCCCGCAGGGCGTCGATGCGCCGCCCGTCGTAGTGGATCTCACCCTCGTCGGGCACCAGGATTCCCGCGAGGCAGTGCAGCAGCGTCGACTTGCCGGAGCCGCTGGGCCCCGTCACGGCGACGATCTCGCCCTGCGCCACGGACAGTTCGGCGCCCCGCAGGGCGGGGGTGCTGCCGAACGACAGCACAACGTCGCGCGCCTCGACCAGGCTCGTCACCGCGCTCATCACCGCACCTCCGCCGCCAGGGCGCCGAGCCGGGCCACGGTCGTGTCGATCCAGCGCAGGTCGGCTTCGAGGTGGAAGAGACCGTGGTCGGCCAGCAGCCTGTCGACGAGTCCCCCGGTGCGGCGCAGTTCGGTCAGCTCCCGCATCCGCTCCATGTGGGCGGCGCGCTGGGTGTCGAGGTACGCCTGGGCGTCCCGCTCCAGGAGCAGGGCCAGGACGACCTTGGTGAACAGCACGGTCTGCAGGTGCTGTTCGGGGGCGACCGGCTCGGTGAGCCAGGCCTCGACCTGTGTGACGCCGCTGTCGGTGATCACGTACCGCTTGCGGTCGGGCCCCTCCCCCGGCTCGGACTCGCCGACCGCCACCTTCCCGTCGCGGGCGAGGCGGCGCAGCGTCGAGTAGACCTGGCCGTAGGGCAGTGGCTTGCCGCGACCGAAGTAGGTGTCGTAGTTCCGCTTGAGGTCATAGCCGTGGCTCGACTCACGTTCGAGGAGCCCGAGGAGCGCCAGAGGAACGGTCATGCCTTGGTGTATACGCCGGGTGTATACCCCCGGTCAATACGTCGATGACATGACCCATTTCGGATCAACTACCCTTCTGCAAGATGCAGTTGGGCCGATCAAGCCTTTCGCCTCGTGTACGGCAGCGCGTCCACGAGACCGGCCAGATCCGCCTCGGTCGGCGCGCTCTCGAGGAAGACCACGCGGTACAGCGCGTAGCCGAGCCAGCTGTCGATCACGGCCCCGATGTCGAGGGCTGCGGGCAGCTCGCCGCGTGCGATCCCGCGCCGCAGCAGCGCGGCCCCCGGTTCGCGCCAGGCCACCAGGAGATCCCGCAGCTCCGCGCGGCCCGCCTCGCCGCGCTCGACGAGCGCACCGGCCACGACGCTGGGGTCGCCGAGCAGCGTCAGTGTGCGGACGAGGTCGGTGACGTGGGCCCCGGCGTCCTCGCGCACGGAGCCGGTGTCCGGCTGCGGGCCCGGAGCCAGTTGATCGGTGACGGCCTCCGTGATCACCGCGGCCTTGTTCGGCCACCAGCGGTAGAGCGTCATCTTGGCGACGCCGGCGCGAGCGGCGATCCGCTCCATCGTGACCTTGTGATAGCCGAGCTCGGCGACGAGCTCCCGCGCGGCGCGCAGCACCGCCGCGTGCGCCTGCGGGTCCCGGTAGCGCCCGCGCCGGGGACGGGGGGCCTTCGACTCGTCCATGCCTCGCTCCGATCACCGCGTACGGGAATTTCTAGACAGTACGTATCGTCTATGAATAGTGACAGGCCCGTCGGGCTACGGCGGACCGCGACACAGTCCCCTCTGGAGGTCCGCAATGAACAACAGGTTCGACGGCAAGGTCGTCCTCATCACGGGCGGCGGCTCGGGTCTCGGCCGGTCCGCCGCGCTGCGGGTCGCGGCCGAGGGCGCGAAGCTGGCGCTCGTCGACGTGAACGTGGAAGGGCTCGCGCAGAGCGCGGCCGAGATCGAGAAGGCGACGCCGGGCGCCGAGGTCCTGACGCTCACCGCCGACGTCAGCGACGAGACGGATGTCACGCGCTACGTGGCCGAGACCACGCGGGCCTACGGCCGGATCGACGCCTTCTTCAACAACGCGGGCATCGAGGGCAAGCAGAACCTCACCGAGGAGTTCGGCAGCGACGAGTTCCAGCGCGTCCTCGACATCAACCTGCGGGGCGTCTTCCTCGGCCTCAAGCACGTCCTCGCCGTCATGCGCGCGCAGGGCAGCGGCACGGTCGTGAACACCGCCTCCGTGGGCGGCATCCGCGGTGTGGGCAACCAGTCCGGTTACGCGGCCGCCAAGCACGGCGTCGTGGGCCTGACCCGCAATTCCGGCGTGGAGTACGGCCGCTTCGGCATCACCGTGAAGGCCATCGCGCCCGGCGCGATCATGACGCCCATGGTCGAGGGCTCCCTCAAGCAGCTCGACCCGGTGAACTGGGAGGAGGCCGGTCGCCAGTTCGTCAGCACCAACCCGATGCAGCGCTTCGGGCGCCCCGAGGAGGTCGCGAACCTGGTGGCCTTCCTGCTCTCCGACGAGGCGTCCTTCATCAACGCCACGGTCGTCCCGATCGACGGCGGCCAGTCCGAGCAGTACTGACGGCCGCCCGCCGGACATACCGGCCGATCGGCGCCGGTCGTGGTGGACGGCCGGCGCCGGTCGGCCGGTACGGCGCCCGCCAGTGG
Organism: Streptomyces endophyticus; assembly: GCF_035798155.1. Lineage (NCBI taxonomy): Bacteria > Bacillati > Actinomycetota > Actinomycetes > Kitasatosporales > Streptomycetaceae > Streptomyces > Streptomyces endophyticus. Next base: position 67,619 of record NZ_JAOZYC010000108.1, read on the forward strand.
TGACGGTCTCCGGTTCAACAACCCCACCCCGGATGTACCCACGTCATCTGATCGACGTAGGGTCCCCTTTTGTTCACCCGCAGGGTGGCATCAGGACCTCGACGACCAGGAGCTCTTCCCGTGCCCGCACCGTCCACTGCCCCGGCGCCCATCTACGATCGACTCGTCGACGAGCACGGCGATGTGCTCGCCGGCGCGCGTGAGGCCGCACACAAGGCCGAGCGCACCGCGGAAGGCGTGCTCGACTTCGGGCACGGGGAAGCCCCCCAGACCCAGCAGGCCCCGCAGGCCCCCCAGTCCCCCCAGGCTCCGCAGTCCTTCCAGGACCAGCAGGCTCCCCAGGCCATCGCCCCGGAGCAGACGCAGGCGCCGCAGGGCCAGCACGCACCTCAGGCCCAGCACACCCCCCAGGGCCAGCGCACCCCGCAGGCCCCGCAAGCCACCCCGGGCCAGCACGCGCCCCAGGCTCCTCAGCCCCCGCAGGCCACCCAGGGCCAGCACGCGCCGCAGGCACCGCAGGAGCACGCACCCCAGGGTCAGCACGCCCCGCAGGCCCCGCGCTTCCCCCAGGCCCGTCAGGCCCCGCAGCCCCCCGCCCCCACGCAGGAGGGCTGACCGCGACCGCGGCCGGCCCTCCCGGTCGGTCGGCGGCGCCCGGTCAGGCGCCGCCCACGTACCGCGCCAGGTGCTCGCCGGTGAGCGTGGAGCCGTCGGCGACGAGGTCCGCGGGGGTTCCCTCGAAGACGACCTTGCCGCCTTCGTGTCCCGCACCCGGGCCCAGGTCGATGATCCAGTCGGCGTGCGCCATCACCGCCTGGTGGTGCTCGATGACGATGACCGACTTGCCGGAGTCCACGAGCCGGTCGAGGAGCCCCAGCAGCTGCTCGACGTCTGCCAGGTGCAGCCCCGTGGTCGGCTCGTCCAGAACGTAGACGCCCCCCTTGTCGCCCATGTGCACGGCGAGCTTGAGCCGCTGCCGCTCGCCGCCGGAGAGCGTCGTCAGCGGCTGGCCGAGGGTGAGGTAGCCGAGCCCGACGTCCTCGAGCCGCTCCAGGATCTTGTGCGCGGCCGGAGTGCGCGCCTCCCCCGCGCCGAAGAACTCCACCGCCTCGGTCACCGGCATCGCGAGCACCTCGCTGATGTCCTTGCCCCCGAAGTGGTAGTCGAGCACCGAGGCCTCGAACCTCTTGCCGTCGCACTCCTCGCAGGTGGCGGCCGCACTCGCCATGATCCCGAGGTCGGTGTAGACGACACCCGCGCCGTTGCAGGTGGGGCAGGCGCCCTCCGAGTTGGCGCTGAAGAGCGCGGGCTTCACGCCGTTGGCCTTCGCGAACGCCTTGCGGATCGGCTCAAGGAGTCCGGTGTACGTGGCCGGGTTGCTGCGCCGCGAGCCGCGGATCGGGGTCTGGTCGACCGCCACCACGCCGTCGTCGGCGGGGATGGAGCCGTGCACGAGCGAGCTCTTGCCGGAACCCGCGACGCCGGTGACCACCGTGAGCACACCGAGCGGGATGTCGACGTCAACGTTCTTGAGGTTGTGCGCGTTCGCCCCGCGGATCGCGAGCTTGCCGGTGGGCTCGCGCACGGTGTCCTTGACCGCGGCCCGGTCGTCGAGGTGGCGCCCGGTGATGGTGTCGCTGGCGCGCAGCTCCTCGACGGTGCCCTCGAAGCAGACGCTGCCGCCCCCCGTGCCCGCGCCGGGGCCGAGGTCCACGACGTGGTCGGCGATGGCGATGGCCTCCGGCTTGTGCTCCACGACCAGCACCGTGTTGCCCTTGTCCCGCAGCCTCAGGAGCAGGTTGTTCATCCGCTGGATGTCGTGCGGATGCAGGCCGATGGTGGGCTCGTCGAAGACGTAGGTGACGTCGGTGAGCGAGGAGCCGAGGTGGCGGATCATCTTGACGCGCTGCGCCTCGCCGCCGGACAGGGTGCCCGCCGCCCGGTCGAGCGAGAGATAGCCGAGGCCGATCTCCTCGAACGACTCCAGGGTGTGCCGCAGCTTGGCGAGCAGCGGGGCCACCGAGGGCTCCTTGAGGGCGCGCACCCACTCCGCCAGGTCCCTGATCTCCATCGCGCACAGGTCGGCGATGCTCTTGCGCTTGATCTTCGAGGAGCGGGCCTGCTCGCTGAGCCGGGAGCCCTCGCAGTCGGGACAGGTCTGGAAGGTGACCGCCCGGTCCACGAAGGCCCGGATGTGCGGCTGCATCGACTCCCGGTCCTTGGACAGGAAGGTCTTCTGGATCTTCGGGATCAGGCCCTCGTAGGTGAGGTTGACACCATTGATCTTGACCTTGGTGGGCTCGCGGTGGAGGAAGTCGTGCCGCTCCTTCTTGGTGTACTTGCGGATCGGCTTGTCCGCGTCGAAGAAGCCCGAGTCCCTGATGACCCGCACCACCCAGCCGTCCCCGGTGTACGTGGGGATGGTGAACGGGTCCTCGTTCAGTGACTTGGAGTCGTCGAAGAGCTGGGCCAGGTCGATGTCCGAGACCGTGCCCCGGCCCTCGCAGTGGGTGCACATGCCGCCGGTGCGGCTGAAGGACACCTTCTCCGTCTTGGTCTTGTCGGCGCCCCGGTCGACCGTGAACCCGCCCTGCGCCGAGACCGACGCGACGTTGAAGGAGTAGGCGCCGGGTCCGCCGATGTGCGGCTTGGCGAGCCGGCTGTAGAGGATGCGCAGCATGGCGCTGGCATCGGTGGCGGTGCCGACCGTGGAGCGAGGGTCGGAGCCCATCCGCTGCTGGTCGACGGTGATCGCGGTGGTCAGGCCGTCCAGCACGTCGACCTCGGGCCGCGCGAGCGTCGGCATGAAGCCCTGGAGGAACGCGCTGTACGTCTCGTTGATCATCCGCTGCGACTCGGCGGCGATCGTGTCGAACACCAGCGAGCTCTTGCCCGACCCGGAGACCCCGGTGAACACCGTCAGACGCCGCTTGGGCAGTTCGATGCTGACGTCCTTGAGATTGTTCTCCCGCGCGCCGTGCACGCGGATCAGGTCGTGGCTGTCGGCGGGGTGCGACGTTGACGACGGTGTCCCCGTCCTCGCGACCTTGCTCATCATGTCTCCATCGTCCGGGGCCGCCGATGGGAGTACTCGGCGTCGTCTGTCTCGAATCGGTGTGTTCGATTGTCGCCGCCCACGCCGCCCCCGCCACCGCAATCGGTGAACACGCCGGGGCGGCCTGCCGACGGGCCGACCATCCGTCTGTGAGGCTACCGAGCACCACTGACACTCCGGTGTTGCACGACTCTCCCCTGGTCACGACCCTGTGCACACCTATTGACTCAAATTCAAACTCGTCGGTAGCTTCAACTACCAGCGCGCTGAACCCCCTTGCCTCAGACGGAACTTGGCCATGACCCGGCCCGGTTCCGCAGGTTCCGAAGGCTTCGAAGGAGCATCAGATGGCGATCCGCGCGTTCAGCGGCAGACTCACCGCCCTTGCGGCCACGACCGGCGCCGCCCTCGTCACCCTCACCGCGCCGGCACACGCGGCCCCCGAGCCCCTCTCCTACGTCGCCCTGGGCGACAGCTACAGCGCCGCATCCGGCGTGCTCCCGCTCGACCCGAAGGCCAGCCCGCTGTGCGCCCGCTCCACGGCCAACTACCCGCATGTCATCGCGAAGCGCACCGGCGCCGCACTCAAGGACGTGACGTGCGGCGCCGCGCAGACCAAGGACTTCGCCGGGGCGCAGTACCCGGGCGTGCCGCCGCAACTCGACGCGCTCGGCCAGGACACCGACCTGGTGACCCTCACCATCGGCGGCAACGACAACAACACCTTCATCAGCACGATCCTGTCCTGCGCCACCGCCGGGCTCGGCACCGCGGGCCAGGGCCATCCGTGCAAGTCCCTGTACGGCGACAAGTTCAGCGGCGACATCGACACCAAGACGTACCCGGCGGTGAAGTCCGCGCTCCAGGCGGTCAAGAACAAGGCGCCGAACGCGAAGGTCGCCGTCCTCGGCTATCCGTGGATCATGCCGCCGACCGCGCAGAAGGGCTGCTTCGTGAAGATGCCGATCGCGTCCGGCGACGTGCCGTACGTGCGCGACATCCAGACCCACCTCAACCGCGCCGTGCAGCGCGCGGCGAGCGAGACCGGCGCGACCTATGTGGACTTCTCCCAGTCCTCCGAGGGCCACGACGCCTGTCAGCCGATCGGCACCCGCTGGGTCGAGCCGGCCCTCTTCGGCACCAACTTCGTCCCCGTGCACCCGAACGCGCTGGGCGAGTCGGCGATGGCCGACGCCACGATGGGCGCGCTCGGGATGCACTGATTCCCGGGCCGCGGAGCCCGCTTCATATGAAGTCGATCTCCGGGTACCTCGGCGACGGCGCGTCCAGGAGCGCGCCGTCCCCGCCGCGCAGCCAGCGGTCGAAGAAGGCCGCGAGATACGCCCGTTGAGCCGCGACCGCCCGGTGGGTGGGCACCGTGCCCACCCATGTGGTCAGTGTCTCGCGCGGCAGATCGAGGCGGTCCGCGACCTGTGGCAGCAGGGTCGTCGCGTCCGTGTACGTGGCGTGCCGGGAGCCGCGCAGGGTCAGGTCGCGCCGCCATCCGCCGCTGTGCCGCCACAGCTCCCGCCAGGAGGGGACGGTCCTGCGGTCGTTGCCCTCGCTGCCCATCAGGAGCACCGGCCGGTCCACGCCCTCGGCCGCGACGGAGGCGAGGCCGCCCTCGTCGTGGTCGTCCTGGACGTAGGCGAGCACGCCGTCGAGGTTCGCGGCCGCGGCGAGCCGTTCGTCGTCGTGCAGGGTCTGCAGCGCGGCGAAGCCGCCCGCGGACTGGCCGAACATGCCGATCGGGGCGCGGCGCAGCCGGTGCGTGTCGAAGGCCCGCCCGACCGCGTCGAGGACGAAGCGAGCGTCGGCGACGCGTACGGACGCCGTCTTCTTCAGCAGCGCGGTCACCGCGGCCGGGCCGGACCGCTGCGCCTTCTCGAACTCCTGCGGGAGCAGCGAGGCGGCCACGCGCCCGCCGGGGAACTCCACCGCCGACACGTCGTAGGGGTGGTCGATGGCGATCACCACGTAGCCGCGGGACGCCAGGTCGTCCGTGAGCGTCGTGCCCAGGGAGCGCGGGTCCACGACACCCGGCGAGTACAGCACCACCGGGTGCGCCGCGCGGCGGTCGAGGGGCGCCGAGGTGTGGGCGAAGGTACGCGTGGCCGCCCAGTCGACCCGGCCCGCCGACAGCCCCTCGAAGTTGTTGAGGCGGTCGAAGCCCGCTGCCTCCCGTGCCGTCATCTGCGGCGCCCGCCCGTGCCCGGCCACCGTGCGCGCCGGGTAGCGCACGTCCACCATCAACTCCCGCGCGGGAGCCGCCGTCCACGGGTCGCGGCGGGAGCGGTCCACCAGCCGCAGCGCCACCCTGCCCACCGGGTGCGGGCCGCTCGGAGCCGGTAACCGAAGCCGCACCCGCCGCGGCGCGGCGGCCACCGCCGGGGCCGCGCCCAGGGTCAACAGCGCCGCGCCGGCCGCGAGTACGCCCCGCCGGGCCGGCCTTCCCATCGAAATCGTGCCGAGATCGTCCATGGCTCAAGATTCGCGGGACCGCGCCCGGCACACCATCCGGCCCGCCCCCACTTCTCGTTGGGGGCAATCCCCCAGAAGTCACCATGTGACCAGGTCGGGGCCGTCCACCTGTCGATACTCGTGTCAAGGGCGCGCCCACCTCCTCGTATGCTCGGGGGCGACGCCGACGGACCGATCTTGGAGTGAGTACTGGTGGCGCGACGGCCGAGGGACACCTGGGACCGCTTCATTGCATCCGATCCGGGTCTGCTGCGCCTGATGGCCGGGCTGCGGATCGTCGCGGCCATCGGGCTGACGCTCGCCGTGCTCGCGGTCATCGGCACGGATGTGACACACATGGTCGCGGGCGCGATGACCGCGATGGTGGGCACGTTCGCGATCCGTGAGAAGAACCTGCGCGGGCAGGCGATCACGCTCGCGTGGGGATTCCCGGTGGCACTCACCGCCGTGATCCTCGGGGCGCTGCTGCACAGCAGGGTCGTCGCCGGTGATCTCTTCTTCATCGCGCTGATCTTCGGCGCGGTCTACTTCCGCCGGTTCGGCGACCGGGGCACGGCCCTCGGTCTCATGGGTTTCCAGGTCTACTTCGTGTCGCTGTTCGTGAACGCGACGCCCGATCAACTTCCGGTTCTCGCGGGCACGTTGGCGGTGGCGTTCGTGTGCAGCGCGGTGGCCCGCTTCGCGCTGGTGCCGGAGACGCCGCAGCGCGTGCTCGATCGGCTGCGCGGGGCGTTCCGGGCGCGGCTCGCGCAGCTGGTGATCGCGCAGACGAGGCTGCTGGACGCCGCGCCGGAGGATCTGGACGACGTCCTGGACGATCTGCGGCACCACACCTCGCGCCTGCACGAGACGGCACTGATGATCCAGGGACGGCTGGAGGACGGAACCAGCGACGCGGCGACCGCCTCGCTGATCCAGCGCCGAGTGGCCGACGCGGAGATCTCCGCCGAGCGCCTCGGCATGCTGCTGTTGAACGCGCGCAGCTCCGAACGCGCCGACACCCTGACCCTGCATCTCCCCCACGCGCCCGCGCCCGCGATGGGCAAGCTGCTGCGCCAGGAGGACGAGGCCACCGCCACCCTCCGCCGCGATCTGGGCGCCCTGCACCTGATGGTGGCGCGCCCCGCCGACGCCAACCGGGGCGCGGCCGTCGCCCAGATCCGCAACCGTCTGCTCGGCTACCGCGACGAGGAACGCATGCCGCCGGGCGCCACGCTCGCCGTGCAGGACGTGTTCCGCGGCATCGGTGAGGCGGCCCGCGCGGTGATGGGCCTGCGGATCGCGCTCGACGGCCCGCAGGACGAGTCGGACGACTCCCCCGCCACCACGCGTTCGCGTGAGGAGCTGGAGGCGGAGGACATGTCCATCACCGGCACCGTCGCCCTGACCAGCACGGAGAAGGAGGACGACGAGGACGACCGCTCTGGACTCGACCGGCCCACCACCCGCGCCGCCTTCCAGGTCGCCGTCGGCTCCGCCCTCGCGATCGTCGGCGGCGAGTTCCTGTCCAGCCAGCGCTGGTACTGGGCCGTCCTGACCTGCTGGGTCGTCTTCCTCAACACCGCGTCCACGGGCGAGATCGTCATCAAGGGCTACCGCCGCGTCCTCGGCACGGTGCTGGGTGTGCTCGCCGGTGTGCTGCTCGCGGGGGCGGTCGGCAATCACACATGGCTGGCGTTCGTCCTCGTGCTGCTGTGCGTGTTCGCCGCGTTCTTCACCGCCCCGCTGTCGTACGCGCTGATGTCGTTCTTCGTGACCGCGATGCTGGGCCTGCTCTACACACTCCTGAACACCTACAGCTTCGACGTGCTGGTGCTGCGCATCGAGGAGACCGCGCTCGGTGCGGCGTGCGGCATCATCGCGGCGGTGCTGGTGCTTCCGGTGCGCACCGACCGGCGCACCGACGAGCTGCTCGCCACCGTCCTGGAGCGGCTCGGCGATGTCGTGTCGGGCGCGGTGGAGCAGCTCAGCGGCGGTCCGGCCGTGGACCTGCTCGACCGGGCGCGGGACCTGGACACCGCCCTGGACGATCTGCGCGCGTCCACCAAGCCGCTGACCCACGCGATCGCCCCGCAGCGCGAGCGGCGGCAGACCGTGCGCTATCTGGTGGCGCTCCTGGAGACGTCCGCGTACCACGCGCGTTCCCTGGCGGCGACCGCCGAGCTCGTCCCGTACAGCAAGCATGTGGCCGCCGATCCGCGGCTCGGCAGGGCCGCGCGGCGCATCGCGCACAACATCGACGTGCTGCTGGAGCAGGTGACCGCCACCGACGAAAGCGCCACGACGGGCACCGTCGAGTCCGGCGCGAGCATCGCGGCGATGCTGGAGACGGACGGCCTGGGGGTGCCGGCGGCGAACACCGTGACGTTCCGTGTGCTGCGTCACCTTCAGCGGCTCGACGAGGGGATCTCGGGTCTGGCCCGGCCCCTCGGCGTCCCTGTGGGACCGCGCACATAGTGGGGTCCTGCCTTCGGACCCGCTCCGACCTGGGGATACGATCCCGTGATCCCCTCCGAACCCGATGCCGCGCCGACGCATGACTGGAGCCACCTCGTGAGTGCCCCCGCACCCGGTCCCCATTCCTTGCTCCCGCTGAGCCGAGTACCGCGTACGGGGCTGCCGCCGCGCGCCGTCGTCGTGGGCGATCCGGAGCGCGCCGCGGCCGTCGCCGCGCTGCTCGACGACGCCGTGGAGGTGTCGTACAACCGCGAGTACCGCACGTTCAGCGGGACGTGGCGCGGGGTGCCGGTCGTCGTCGCCTCGCACGGCATCGGCGGGCCCGGCGCGATGCTGCTGTTCCAGGAGCTGGCCGACGCGGGCGTGAGGACGTTCGTGCGGTTCGGTACGGCGGGTGCGATGCGGCCGGGGATCGGTGACGGCGACCTGGTCGTCGCGGAGGCCGCGGTGCGCGACGACGGCGTGACCGGCCAGCTGGTGCCCGCCGAGTACCCGGCGGTGTCCACGCCGGAGGCCGTGCTCGCGCTGACCCGGGCGGCACGCGAGGCGGGGGCGCCGCACCACCGGGGAATCGTCTGGACCCGGGCGGCGTTCCAACCAGGACTCATCCCGCTGAACCAGTACGACGGCGCGGGCCTCGCGGCGATCGAGATGGAGGTGTCCGCGCTGTTCGTCATGGCGTCGCTGCGCGGCCTCGTCGCGGGTGCCGTACTCGTCGTCGACGGCGTGAACGCGGACGACCTGGTGGACCACGAGAGCACCGGCGGCTACGACCCGCACCGCGAGGTCGTCGCGGAGGGCGTCGCGCGCGGCGGCGTCGTGGCCCTTGAGGCGCTGCGCATACTTACCGAGGAGCAACTGTGACCGAGTCCGTCGATCTGCTGGTGCACGGCGGCACCGTCCTCACCGTCGACGACGCGTCGACGGTGCTCGCCGACGGCGCGGTCGCCGTGCGCGACGGAGAGATCGTGGCGGTCGGCCCCGCCGACGAGCTGCGCGCCCGCCACACGGCCGCCGACACCCTCGACGCGTCCGGCGGCCTCATCCTGCCGGGCCTGATCAACACGCACACGCACCTCGCGATGACGCTGCTGCGCGGCACCGCCGACGACGTGACGCTCCAGGACTTCCTGGGCCGTGTCGTCCCCGCCGAGGCCCGCCTCCTCGACCCCGGCACCGTCGCCTCCGCCGTCCGCGTGGCGATCGCGGAGAGCGTGCGCGCCGGGGTGACCTCCGCGCTCGACATGTACTGGTTCCACGAGGCCGCCGAGGAGGCCGCGCGCGCGGCGGGCTGGCGGCTGCACACCGGGCCGCTGTTCATGGACGTCCCCGAGCCGCCGGACGGCCGGCCGTACAAGGAGCGCATCGAGTGGGCGCGCCGGGACCTGGCCGCGCGCCCCGCGGGCACCCGCCCGGTCCTGTTCGCGCACTCCACGTACCTGCTCTCCCCCGAGCAGCTCGTGGAGTGCTTCGCGCTGGCCCGCGAGTTCGGCGCGCTCATCCATCTGCACGCGGCGGAGAACGCCGCCGAGGTCGCGGGTGTCGAGGTGGCGCACGGCCGGCGGCCCGTGGAACTCCTGGAATCCCTCGGCCTGTTGGGCCCCGACGTGGTGCTCGCGCACGCCGTCGACCTGACCGGCGGCGAGATCGCGGCGATCGCCCGCGCGGGCGCGTCGGTCGCCCACTGCCCGGTGTCGAACCTGAAGCTGGGCTGCGGCATCGCGCCGGTGCCGCGGCTGCTGAGCGCGGGTGTCACCGTCGGTCTCGGCACGGACGGCGCCGTCAGCTCGAACACCCTTGATGTGCTCGGCGCCGTGCGGCAGGCAGCGCTCGTGCACAAGGCGGACGGGGATCCGACGGCGGTCGGCGCCGAGCAGGCCGTGCGCATGGCGACCATCGAGGGCGCCCGCGCCCTGGGCCTCGGCGACGAGCTCGGCTCGCTCGAGGTCGGCAAGCGCGCCGACCTGGCCGTCCTCGACCTGAACCGGCCGCACCTCACCCCGCGCCACGACCCGTACGCGATGCTCGCCTACGCCGCGCAGGCCTCCGACGTGCGGGACACCGTCGTCGATGGCAGGGTCCTTATGCGCGGCCGTACGCTCACGACTCTCGACGAGGGCGCGGTCCTCGCCGATCTGGAGGCCCTCGCATGACCGGCCACGCGACCCGAGGCTTCGTCGGTCGCCCCCGCGTCCACAACCCCGGCCTGCCGCCGGGCCAGTACGACGCGGGCGACGACTGGCCGGTCCTGTCCGCCGAGGTGACGCCCCAACTCGACCGCGAGGACTGGACGTTCACGGTCGACGGCCTGGTCGCCGAGGAGCGCACCTGGACGTGGGACGAGGCGCAGGCGCTGCCCCCGGCTTCGTACAGCGGCGACATCCACTGCGTGACGACCTGGTCGAAGTTCGGGGTGCGCTTCGGTGGTGTCTCGCTCGACACGTTCCTCGATGCCGCAAGGCCCTCCCCCGAGGCGACGCACATCATGGCGTACTCGCACACCGGGTACTCGGCGAACCTGCCGCTCGCCGATGTGACGGGCGGCAGGGCGTGGCTCGCCTTCACCTACGAGGACGAGCCGCTGCCGACCGAACACGGCGGCCCCGCCCGCCTGTTGGTGCCGCACCTCTACTTCTGGAAGAGCGTGAAGTGGGTCGCGGGCCTGCGGCTCCTCGATCACGACGAGCCCGGTTTCTGGGAGCAGAACGGGTACCACGCGCGGGGCAACCCCTGGGAAGAACAGCGATACGCAGGTGACTGAGACCGTGCCGCAGACCACCACCTTCACTCCGCCGACCCGCTTCGCCGTGCCCGGCCGCATCGCCGCAGGGCAGGGCGCCGCCCTGTGGCAGCGTGCCGTGCTCACGGAGATCCGCCGGGAGACAGCGAACGCGTCGACGTTCCGCTTCGCGGTGCCCGGCTGGCAGGGGCATCTGCCGGGCCAGCACCTGATGCTGCGGCTGACCGCCGAGGACGGGTACAGCGCCCAGCGCCACTACTCGCTCGCGTCGGCGCCGGACGACTCGGGACACATCGAGCTGACCCTCGACCACGTCGTGGACGGCGAGGTCTCCGGCTTTCTGCACACCGAGGCGCGGGTCGGCGACGAGGTGGAGATGCGCGGCCCGCTCAGCGGCTTCTTCGCGTGGCCGGGCGACCGGCCGGCGCTGCTGCTCGGCGCGGGGTCGGGTGTCGTGCCGCTGATGTCGATGATCCGCCACCACCGGCAGCGTCAACTCGCCGCCCCGCTCAGGCTGTTCGTGTCGGCACGCACGCGTGCCGACCTGATCTACGCCGACGAGTACGGGGCCGAGACGACGCCGGTACTCACCCGTGAGGGCGAGCACCGGCGCCTGGCCGCGGACCATCTGGCGCCGTGCTTCACCGAAGGCGCGCCGCAGTGGGAGGCGTACGTGTGCGGCTCCAACTCCTTTGCCGAGCACGCCTCTCAGCTGCTGGTCGGCCTCGGTCAGCCGGTGGACCGGATCCGCATCGAGCGCTTCGGGTGACGCCTACCGGACTCCGGCCCACCGCTTGATCGTCGCCGTGGCCGCGTCCCGCTCGTTCGCGGGCAGGGCGGAGATCCGGGCGCCGTGGTTGGACTTCGGCACGATGTACTTGTACGAGTCGCGCTTGCTGGGCGTGAACTGCTCGGCGCTCCACGGGTCGTTCTGCCCGTAGACGAACAGCATCCGCTGGGACGTGGTGCGCACCCATTTGTCGACGCCCTTGATGACGGTGCCGTCGTAGGTGGTGCGCATGTCCGAGGGCAGCACCGAGTTCGGCTGGTAGATGTCCGGGTAGTGGCGCACACCCTTGAGGTTCTTGAACTTCAGGTCGGCCCAGCCGAGTTGGGCGGCGGCCTGCCGGTAGTAGGGGCCCGAGCTGTTGGCGCCGAGCGTGGAGTCCTCGTAGATCGACAGGCCGTGGTCGAGGGACCACTTGTACAGGTCGTCGTCGGAGACCTTCTTCGCGTCGGGCACGGTCGGGCAGTTGTCGACGGAGCCGGACTGCCAGAAGTTCCACACCTGGTCGAGGACGGCGAACTCGTAGGCCCGGTCGGTCGTCCCGAGGGTGTTGGTGAAGGTGTAGCCCTCGTCCTTCGCGGTCTTCTCGAACTTGGGCAGCAGGGTGTCGCGGCGCGCGAGCATCTCGCGCTGCACGGCGGCGAGCGCGTCGCGGCACTCCTGGGCGCCGACCCGCTTGAAGAAGTCCTCGTAGCCGCTGTCGTCGTCGTTGTTGGCGTCGTTCGGGGCGACGTAGGCGACGACGCCGTCGTAGTCCTTGGGGTAGAAGCGGTAGTGGTAGGTGGCCGTCATGCCGCCCTTGGAGCCGCCGGTCGCGAGCCACTTGGAGGTCTTCTCGTACAGCGGGCGCACCGCCTGCACGATGCCGTGCTCGTCGGCTGCCTCCTGCTGCACCGTCATCTTGTTCCAGGGGGTGCCGCCGGCCGGCACGGACGCTTCGAAGAAGCGGTGTTCGACGCTGAGTTGGTTGGCGTCGAGGAGGGTGGTGGGTTCGCGGGTCGAGGAGGACAGGCCGTAGCCGCCGGTGTAGACGACGACGGGCTTGGCCGTCGACTTGTGCCAGAGCGTGAAGCGCTGCTGGAACGTGCCCGCGCCGGGTCTGGTGTGGTCGACCGGCTGCGTGATCGACAGGGAGTAGAGCGGGAAGCCCTCCTTGTCGGTGACGCCGGTGACGCTCACTCCGGGCAGGGCCCGCAGCTGGTCCTCAAACGAGGCGGGTGCGGCGGTCGCCGGGGCCGCGGTGGCGGCGAGGGCGCCCGCCGTGAGGGTGGCGGACAGCAGCAGCGTGGGTATGGTGCGCAGGCGCACGGATGCCTCCCTGGGTCGAGGAAACGGTGCGGCGGATCGGTGATCCACCGACCGAGACCCTAACCCGCGGCGCCCGCCCGCGAGTTGGGCTCGCATCGAAAACGCGAGAAGCCGGGACCCCTGAACGGGGTCCCGGCTTCTCGGGCCGGATGGCCGGCCTGGATCAGAGCTGGCCGGACTCGGCGATCGTGATCTTGGCGGCGGTGGAACCGCTGCGCGAGCCGAGGGACTCGATCTTCTTCACGAGCTCCATGCCGTCCTCGACCTCGCCGAAGACGACGTGCTTGCCGTCCAGCCAGTCGGTGACGATGGTGGTGATGAAGAACTGCGAGCCGTTGGTGTTCGGGCCCGCGTTGGCCATGGACAGCTGGCCCGGCTTGGTGTGCTTGAGCTGGAAGTTCTCGTCGGCGAACTTCTCGCCGTAGATGCTCTTGCCGCCGGTGCCGTTCCCGGCGGTGAAGTCGCCGCCCTGCAGCATGAACTGCGGGATGACGCGGTGGAAGGACGAGCCGGCGTAGCCGAAGCCCTTCTCGCCCGTGCACAGGGCACGGAAGTTCTCCGCGGTCTTCGGGACGACGTCCTCGTAGAGGTTGAACGTGATCCGCCCGGCGGGCTCGTCGTTGATCGTGATGTCGAAGTAGGTCTTGATTGCCATGGACGCAATCCTTTCATCACGAACCCCGGATTGCCGATTCGGCCCGTCGGGATGGCCATTTTCGTACGCCATTCGCACGCTGCGTGACGCTCTGCTTGCGGGGCGGATACGTTCAGGCCGCGAGCCGGTCGCGCGCCTGCACGCCCTCACCCAGCGGCCGCACGCCGTACGCCTTGCCGAGGCCGTGCGCGGGCATGTCCCCGTAGATCGACTCGTAGGCGCCGGCGGGCACGACGTAGGTCTCGTGCCAGATGCCGACGTGCCCCTTGCTCTTGCGGGCGTACCGGTTGATGCGGGCCCACCAGGGCTGATGCCGCTTGCCCGCGGCGGCCGCGTAGGTGAGCAGCTTCTCCTTCGACTCCCAGTACTGGATCACGTAGTAGTTGCGCGGGTCGGACGTACCCAGGACGTGGTGGAGCAGTCCGGCCGTGCGATCCTTGCCGAGTTCCCGCAGCATCATGGGCATCGCGTACATCACCGGCAGCCAGCGGTGGACCGCCCAGAACCGGTTGATCCGCATGCCGACGACGAAGAGCACGACGTCGCCGTCGGCGGCCGCCGTCACCCGGCCCATTTCCAGTTTCGTGAACACAACTCCCCCAGTTCTGTCGGTCATTGGTAGGGAGTCAGGGGTCCCCCGATCCCCTGACTCGTGTTTGGATAGTGGCACTTTCCAAGAAGGGGCACAAGGGATGCGACTGGCGGAGTTGAGCGAGCGCAGCGGGGTGCCGGTCGGCACGATCAAGTACTACCTGCGCGAGGGCCTGCTGCCGCAGGGCGAGCGGATCAGTGCCACGCAGGCCGCGTACAGCGAGGCGCATCTGCGGCGGCTCGGTCTGATCAGGGCGATGATCCAGATCGGGCGGATCCCGGTGGCCACCGTGCGGGAGGTGCTCGGGCACGTGGACGACGAGTCGCTGGGCACGACCTTCCGCCTCGGCGCCGCGCTGTGGGCGATGCCGCAGCCGCCCGAGGCGCCCGCGGACGACCCGCTGACGGTGCAGGTGACCGAGGCGGTCGACCGGTTCCTCGGCGACATGGGCTGGCACAACGCGCGCGAGATCGGCGCCCTCTCCCCCACCTACCGCACCCTGGTCACCACGATCGTCACGCTGACCCGCCTCGGCTTCTCGCGCGGGGCCGAGACCCTCGCGCAGTACGCACACCTCATGGAGGAGGTGGCCCAGCTGGACCTGGACCAACTCGACACCTACGAGGACGACTCCGAGAAGGTCGAGCTGGCGGTCGCGTCGGCGGTCCTGTACGAACCCCTGCTGCTCGCGCTGCGCCGGCTCGCCCAGGAGGAGCACTCCACACGCCGCTACGGCTTGTGAGGCTCAGGGGAGCGCCACATACGATGACGGCGGGACGCCGGACGCTCTGCGGCGGACACACAACGGGAGGGACCCAATGATCATCTTCGGCACGCGGGGCTACGCGTACCAGCTCGCGATCCTCACCTTCGTCTGCGGCAGCTGCGGCAACCCCGCGGCGCACACGCTGCGGAAGTTCGTCACGAAGTTCACGCTGTTCTTCATCCCGCTGTTCCCGATCTCGACGAAGTACCAGGCGCAGTGCACGTTCTGCGGCGCCGCGCACCAGGTGCCCAAGGACCACGTCGACGGAATGCTCGCGCAGGCCGCCGGTCCGCAGGCCGGGTCGCCGCAGCAGCAACAGCAGCACCACCAGGGCTAGTTGCCCGGTCCGGGCGGCGACAAAAAAGGTGGCCCTGCCGCCTCCCAGGGGGGAGAGGGGGCGACAGGGCCACAGGCTCGAGCGCCCGGGGGGGGTGGGCTGCTTGAGCGTCTGTTCTCCTGCTGCCCGGGATCGGGACGGGCATGCATGCCGTAGGCAGAATCGTCCCGACGGCTTTCTCCGCCCCCGTCAGTAGTCGGCGTTCATGGCGGCCCGCACCTCCCTGAGCGTCGCGTCGGCGAGTGCGCCGGCGCGCTCGTTCCCGGCCCGCAGCACGCCCCTGACCAGGGCACGGTCCTGCGCGTAGCACTCCCGGCGGGCCCGGATCGGCGCGAGGTACTCGTTCACGGACTCGGTGACGCGCCGCTTGAGCGCGGCGCCGCCCCCGTCGCCGATCTCCTGCGCCACGGCGTTCGGTTCGGCGCCCTCACACAGGGCGGCGAGCAGGACGAGCGAGGAGACCTCGGGGCGGGTCCGCGGGTCGTACGTGATGTGGCGTTCGGCGTCGGTCCTGGCGCCGCGGATGAGGCGTGCGGTCTCGTCGGGTGTCGCGGACAGGGCGATGGCGTTGCCGCGCGACTTGCTCATCTTGGTGCCGTCGGTGCCGAGCAGCAGCGGCGCCGTGGACAGCAGGGCCTCGGGCTGCGGGAAGAGCGGAGTGCCGTTGCCGTAGCGGTCGTTGAAGCGGCGGGCGACGGTGCGGGTGACCTCCAGGTGGGGCAGCTGGTCCTGGCCCACGGGGACGAGGTTGGCCTTGCAGAAGAGGATGTCGGCGGCCTGGTGCACGGGATAGGTGAACATCAGACCGCTCACCGCGGACTGCCGGGAGTGGGCGATCTCGTCCTTGACGGTGGGGTTGCGGCTCAGCTCGGCGACGGAGACGAGGCTGAGGAACGGCAGCAGCAGCTGGTTCAGCGCGGGCAGGGCGCTGTGCGTGAAGATCGTGGAGCGCTCGGGGTCGATGCCGACGGCGAGGTGGTCGAGGACCAGTTCCTCGACGTGTTCGGTGAGGTTCTCGGCGATGTCGCGGTCGGTGAGGACCTGGTAGTCGGCGATCAGGACGAGGGTCTCGACGCCGAGGTCCTGGAGCCGGACGCGGCTCTGCAGGGTGCCGAAGTAGTGCCCGAGGTGCAGGCGCCCGGTGGGCCGGTCCCCGGTGAGGATGCGGAACTGTCCGGGGTCCTTGCGGATCAGCTGTTCCAGCTCCGCACTGCGTTCCTGCGCGGCCGAGGTGCCGAGGGCGTCGGTGCTGCTCATGGTCTTCTCTCCCCTGGGTCACGGGCGCCCTCGGGACGGCGTCGTGACCTCCGGTGGGAGGGCATGAGAAAGGGCCGTCCGGGGACGGCCCTTGTACGTGCTCGAGAGTGCGGCCGCCTCTAAGTGAGGCGCCACCAGTTCAGGCACGGAGATCGATGCATGACGCGATCGTACACCTGACGCACCGTGCGGGTCAGGCACCCACGGGCGTGAACCGCACCGGCAGCGCCTGCGGCCCGCGGGTGAAGACGCCCTGCTCGACCGGGTCGAAGCCCTCGGCGAGCCGCACGTCGGGCATCGCGTCGAGGAGCTGGTTCACCCCGGTCTCCACCTCCGCCTTGGCGAGCAGCGCGCCGACGCAGAAGTGCCGGCCCAGCGCGAAGGCGAGGTGGTCGGCGGCGGCCGAGAACGCGGTCGTGGTGGTCAGGTCCTCGCGGAACAGGTCGAAGCGGTCCGGGTCCTTGTACCGGCTCTCGTCGCGGTTGGCCGCGCCGATGAGGCAGGTGACGGTGGCCCCGGCCGGGACGGTGCCGCCGGTGAGCTCCACGTCGACGGCGGACTGGCGCATGATCATGTGGACGGGCGGGGTGACGCGCAGCGTCTCGGCGAAGGCCCGGGCGATCAGGGCCCGGTCCGCGCGCACGGCCGCCAGCTGCTCGGGATTGGTGAGCAGGTTGGCGAAGATGCTGGCGATCGCCTTGTCGGTGGTCTCGCCGCCCGCGGCGAGCAGCAGACTGCAGAAGGCCTTGATGTCCTCGTCGCTCATCCGCACGCCGTCGACCTCGGCGGCGCACAGCGCCGAGAGCAGGTCGTCGCCGGGGTTCTCGCGGCGCTCCTGGATGACCGGGATCATGTACTCGGCGAACTCGACGCGGGTCCGCTCCCCCGCCGCGGCGACGTCCGGGTCGCCCGCCAGGTTGCCGAGGAAGTTGATGACGGCGGTGTACCAGCCGTGGAAGCGGGCGTGGTCGGCCCTGTCGAGGCCGAGCATGTCGGCGATGACGTTGACCGGCAGGCGGGTGGCGTAGTCGGCGACGAGGTCGGCCGAGCCGGCGTTCCTGAACGCGTCTATCAGCTCACGGGAGTTGCGCTCGATGACGGGCAGGAACGTGTCCTGCAGTTCGCTGCCGCGGAAGGCGGGCGCGACGAGCGCGCGGCGCACCGCGTGTTCCCGCCCGCTCATCTGCAGGATGGTCCTGCCGTGCACGGGTTCGAGCTGCCAGTCGTAGTTGTCGGTGGTGAACGTCGCCTCTTTGTCCTTGAAGACGCGTTCCACATCGGCGTACCGCGACACGATCCAGCTCTGCGTCGCCTCGTGCCAGAGGAGCGGGGCGGACTCGCGCATCGCGCGGTAGGCGGGATACGGGTTCGCGGCGAACTCCGGCGAGAGGATGTCGGGGACCTGCGCGGTGGACATGGGGCTCCCTGTGGGGGTGTAACGGGCGGTACACCTCAGCCTATTGACCGCCCGTCAGCCCGTACAGCCCCTCCGGTGTCAGCCGTGCGGCAAGATCACCGCGCGTCCGTTGATCTTGCCGTCGTGCAGCAGTTCGTACGCCTTGGGGGCGTCGTCGAGCGAGAAGGTCTCGGTGTGCACGGCGACGGCGCCGGCCCGGGCCAGGTCGAGGACCTCGATGAGTTCGGCACGGCTGCCCCAGTACGGGGCGGTGACGTTGACCTCGAAGTTCGTCGCGCCGAACCCGACGGGCAGGGTGCCGCCGCCGATCCCGACGATCGTGACGTCGCCCTCGACGGCGGCGACGGCGCCCGCGGTCTCGACGGTGGGCTGGACGCCGACGAAGTCGAAGACGGCCTCGGCGCCGCGCCCGCCGGTCAGCTCCTTGACCTTCTCCGCGGCCGCCGCGTCCGACAGGACCGCCTCGTGGGCGCCGACGGACCGGGCGAGGGCGAGCTTCTCCTCGGACACGTCGAGCGCGATGACGCGGGAGGCGGTCATGGCGCGCAGCAGCTGGATGGCGACGTGGCCGAGACCTCCGGTGCCGATGACGACGGCGGTCGAGCCGGGCACCAGCTTGGGCAGTGAGCGCTTGATGGCGTGGTAGGGGGTGAGGCCCGCGTCGGTGAGCGGGACGGTCGCGACGGGGTCGAGGCCCTCGATCGGCGCCAGGTGCCGCGCATCGTCGACGATCATGTATTCCGCCATCGAGCCGGGGGCGCCGAGTCCGGGCGGGCGGATGCCGAGCTCGTCGGCGCGCAGGCAGTAGTTCTCCTTGCCCTCCGCGCACTTGGCGCAGGCGCCGCAGCCCCACGGCCCGTACACGGCGACCGAGTCGCCCTCCGCGAAGCCGGTCACCCCGGCGCCGAGTGCGGCGATGGTGCCGACGCCCTCGTGCCCGAGGGTCAGCGGGAGTTCATAGGGGAAGCTCTCGGCCGGCCAGCTCATCACGGCGATGTCGGAGTGGCACACGCCGGCGGCGGTGACCTTCAGCAGAACCTGCCCGGGACCCGGCTCCGGGTCGGGGACGGTGACGACCTCGGGCGCCGCTCCCACGGTTCGGTACTGGAGTGCCTTCATGTTCGGGCTCCTTCGTGGCTGACCCCCGCCACCCCATGCAACCCCAGGCACCCACCGTTTGCACGCCCACAGAGAAGCCCGCACAAAAGCCCGCACAAAAAAGGACCCCGACCGTACGGGGGAGAACGGTCGGGGCCTGGTTCAAAGTTTAACAGCATTCGGCCGGTGCCCGACGCCGGTTCGGCAGGGGTCCGACGTGAGGTCGGACACATCAGTTCATCTAGGCTTTATAACGCTCTTTTCGGGCGCGAGTGCCACGAGCCGCCACAGCCCATATGGTGACAACAGCCAACTGACGCCCTCCCTCGCCATCGGAGCACTCGTGGCCGAACCCCAACCCGTCCTCCTCACCCCGCCCGCGAAGGCCGCCGTCTTCCTGGTCGTCACGGTCGCGCCGGGCGGCGAACCCGCTGTGCGCGACACGCTCGAGGAACTGTCGGGGCTGAGCCGCTCCGTCGGCTTCCGCGACCGCGACGCCGCCCTCGGCTGCATCGTCGGCATCGGCTCGACCGCCTGGGACCGCCTGTTCAGCGGCCCCAGGCCACGCGAACTCCACCCGTTCCAGGCGCTCGCGGGGCCCCGGCACCTGGCCCCCGCGACCCCGGGCGACCTGCTCTTCCATCTGCGCGCGCGGCGCATGGACCTCTGCTTCGAGCTGGCCCGCGTGATCATCGGCCGGCTCGGCTCCGCCGTCACCGTCGTCGACGAGGTGCACGGCTTCAAGTACTTCGACGACCGCGATCTGCTCGGCTTCGTGGACGGCAGCGAGAACCCGACCGGGCGGGCCGCCGCGGAGTCCGTGTTCGTGGGCGAGGAGGACCCGGACTTCGGCGCCGGCTCCTACGTCATCGTCCAGAAGTACGTGCACGACATGGCCGCCTGGGAGGCGCTGCCCGCGTCCGAGCAGGAGAAGGTCATCGGCCGCACGAAGAGCGCGAACATCGAGCTGGACGACGACGTGAAGCCCGCCGACTCGCACGTCGCGCTGAACACCATCGTCGACGAGGACGGCACGGAGCGGCAGATCCTGCGCGAGAACATGCCGTTCGGCAGCGTCGGCCAGGGCGAGTTCGGCACGTACTTCATCGGCTACGCGCGCACTCCGGACGTCACCGAGCGGATGCTGCGCAACATGTTCCTCGGCGACCCGCCCGGCACCCACGACCGGATCCTCGACTTCTCGACCGCCGTCACGGGATGCCTGTTCCACGTGCCGAGCGCCGACTTCCTCGACGACCTGCCCGAGCCGCCGGCCGGCGCCGCCAGTGCCGACCCCGCCGTCGGCTCCCTCGGCATCGGCAGCCTCAAAGGAGCCTGAAGACCATGAGCACCGCCCCGAACCCCACCCCGAGCAACAATCTGCACCGCGAGCTCGCCCCGATCACGCCCGCCGCCTGGGCCGAGATCGAGGAGGAGGCGTCGCGCACCTTCCAGCGCCATGTCGCGGGCCGCCGCGTCGTGGACGTCACGGGACCGGACGGCGCCGACCTCTCGGCCGTCGGCACCGGGCACCTCGCCGAGATCGCGCCGCCCGCGCCGGGCGTGACGGCCCGCCTGCGCGGCGTGCAGCCGCTGGTCGAGCTGCGGGTGCCGTTCACGGTGAGCCGGGAGGCCGTGGACGACGTGGAGCGCGGCGCCAAGGACTCCGACTGGCAGCCGGTGAAGGACGCGGCGCGTGCCATGGCCTACGCGGAGGACCAGGCGATCTTCGACGGGTACGCGGCGGCGGGCATCGAGGGTCTGCGCGAACGCACCTCGAACCCGGTCCTGAGCCTGCCGGCCGAGCCCCGCGACTACCCCGACACGATCAGCCGGGCGCTCACCGCGCTGCGCCTCGCCGGCGTGGCGGGCCCGTACGCGCTGCTGCTCGGGGCCGACGCGTACACGGCGGTCAGCGAGACCTCCGACCACGGCTATCCGATCGCGAACCATCTCGGCCGGATCCTGGACGGCGAGCTGATCTGGGCGCCGGCGCTGAACGGGGCGTTCGTCCTGTCCAAGCGCGGCGGCGACTTCGAGCTGCGGCTCGGCCAGGATCTGGCGATCGGCTACAGCGGGCACGACGGGCGCGGCATCGAGCTGTACTTCCACCAGACCCTGACGTTCCTGCCCTACACGGACGAGGCCGTGGTCGCGCTCAAGGCCTGAGCCCTCAGCTTCCCTGGATCCTGGCGACGAACGCGTCGAGGTTGCCGAGGGCCCGGTCCACGCGCTCGTCCAGCGTGAGCGACTCCTCGTAGCGGCCCGCGCGCAGCTTCGGCTGCTTCTTGCCGCGCAGGTACAGGGAGCAGGCCAGGTCGGCGCAGACGTACAGGCCGACCGTGTTCCCGTCGCGGCCGCGGGCCCCGGCGAGCGGCGCGGCGAACAGGGACACGCCCGACGAGGCGTGTCCGGTGAGGCAGATCTGGCACAGGCTCGACTTCATCGCGCTGGTGCGCCCGCTCTGCGGCACGCGCAGGCTGATGCCGACCGGCCCGTCCTGCGTGGGGCGTACGAGGTGGGCGCGCAGCGGCGCGCCCGGGTCCACCCAGCCGAGGAAGTCCAGGTCGTGCCAGGGCAGCTCGGCGAAGTCGAGCGGCAGCCGCATACGGGTCGCCTCACCCTTGGTGCAGTTCACGAAGGACGAGCGGATCTGTTTGTCGCTGAGTGGTTCCACATCATGGACCTTACAAAGCCGCTCGCCGATCATGCATCCGGATATCCGCGCAGCGCTCAGCCGGTGTTCGGGACCACCGCCACCGGGCACGGCGCGTGGTGCAGCACCGCGTGGGCGACCGAGCCGATGCGGGAGCCGATCGCGGTGCGGCGCGCGCGGCGGCCGACGACGAGCAGCTGGGACTCGGGCGCGAGCGAGAGCAGCACCTGGCCCGCACTGCCGATCTCGACGTGCTCGCGGACCGGCACATCCGGGAAGCGCTCGCGCCAGGGAGCGAGCGCGGCGCCGAGGGCCTTCCTCTCGTACGGTTCCATGCCGCCCGCGTCGTCGAGCAGGGCGAACGAGCTGGGGCTGTAGGAGAACACCGGCGGCAGGCTCCACGCGCGCACCGCGCGCACGGCCACGCCGCGGGCCTGTGCGGTGGTGAAGGCGAACTCCATCGCGGCGGCGCTGTCCTCCGGTTCGCCCTCCTGGCCGACGATCACGTCGCGCGCGCTCGCCTCGCTCGGCGCCGCGTCGGCCGCGCGGACGAGCACGACCGGGCGCTCCGCCTTGGCGATCACCTGCTGGCCGACCGAGCCGACGATGAAGCCGACGATCACGCCGTGCCCGCGCGAGCCGAGCACCAGGGACTCCCCGTCGCGCGCGGCCGCCAGCAGGGACTCGGCGGGCCCGCCCCCGTCGAGGACGTCGGTGGTGACCGCGAGCCCGGGGTGGCGCTCGGCGATCTCGTGCTCGACGTCCGCGAGCAGATCTCCCGCCCACTGCGTGAGCGCCGACTCGTCCGCGGCGAGCACCAGGCTGTCGGGGGCCGGCTCGCCCACGTGCACCAGGCGCAGCGGCAGTCCGCGCCGCTCCGCCTCACGCGCCGCCCAGGCTGCCGCCGCCGCGCTCTCGGGGGATCCGTCCACTCCCGCGGTGATGGGCCGGGTCATCGCACCGCCTCCTCGTCTGTCCGGTCTCTTCTAGTGAGCTGTCTGTCCGGGAGCGCCCGTTCTACTCGTCGTACCGGGCGTCGCGGGGCTCTTCGACCCTCGCAGATACCGGTTCCAGCCGCCCGCCGGACGCTCCCCCACCTGGAGCGAGCGCAGCCGGTCGAGGACGGCGGGGTCCTGCGCGTCGAGCCAGTCGACGAACTGCCGGAAGGACACGAGCCGGACGTCGCCGCTCCCCGCCTTGTCGGCGATCCGCTTGAGCGCCTCCTCGACGGCGTCCATGTAGATGCCGCCGTTCCACTCCTCGAAGTGGTTGCCGATGAAGAAGGGCGCCCGGTTGGTCTCGTACGCGCGCTGAAACCCGGTGAGATACGCCTGTGTCGCCTGGGTGCGCCAGCCCGGATAGTTGTGGGCCGGGGCGCGGGTGGAGTTCTGCGACTGGTTGGCGAGGATGTTGTAGTCCATCGAGAGGACCTCGAAGCCGTGGCCGGGGAACGGGATGCCCTGCAGCGGCAGGTCCCAGATGCCGTGCCGCTTGTCCGGCCAGCGCTGCAGGCCGCCGGGCGACGAGGCGTCGTAGCGCCAGCCGAGTTCGCGGGCCACGGGCAGCAGGTTCTCCTGGCCGAGCAGGCAGGGCGTGCGGCCGCCGATGAGTTCCTTGTCGTAGTCGAAGGGCAGGGCCGGCTGGTCGTGCCAGCCGGTGTGGGTGCGCCAGGACTTGACGAAGGTGCGGGCCTGTTCGATCTCGCTGCGCCACTGCTTGGGGCTCCAGTTGGCGACGGAGCCGGCCCCGCCGCAGAAGTGCCCGTTGAAGTGGGTGCCGATCTCGTGCCCGTCGAGCCACGCCTGGTGGACGGAGCGCAGGGTCTCCTTCAGGTGCGGGTCGCTGAGGTAGCCGATGTCGGAGGCCCCGACGGGGTTGCCGGGCGGCTGGTAGCGGCGTTTCTGCGCCTCGGGCAGCAGGTAGAGCCCGGACAGGAAGAAGGTCATGCGGGCGTCGTGCTGCCGGGCAAGTTCGAGGAAGCGGGGGAACAGGCCGTTGCCGACCTCGCCCGCGCCGTCCCAGGAGAAGACGACGAACTGCGGCGGCGTCTGGCCGGGTTCCAGGGCGGTGGGTGCGGGGGGCTGCTTGGGCTGCCGGCCCGTGTAGGAGGTCGAGCCGTCGCCGATCAGTTGGGGCAGCGCCTTCTTCTTGGCGGGGCGCTCGGGATGGCGGGCGGGGCCTGCCGGGGGCCGGCTCTCCTTCTCGCCGCCGCTCGTCCCGCAGCCGGCGAGCGCCCCGGCCGCGGCGCCGAGACCGGCGCCGAGACCCAGACGTGCCACGCGTCTGCGACTGATTCCACTGGACCGACCGGCTTCTTCGAACTCCATGGGCAACCCAATCCGCGCCCCGGGCGGGGGCGTTGTGCGTCCCCCCGCACGGACACCGACCCCCGCACCGTAGGGCGGATAAACGGACAATTGCCTCATTTGGGACGGCGTGCCGCGCAAAGGGCTGCCCCACAGTGGGCTGCCAGGAGGTCGGGGTCTCAGTCCTCGCCGACGACCTTGCCGGGGTTGAACAGGTCCAGCGGGTCCAGGGTCTCCTTCACGGCCCGCTGCAACGCACAGACGGCGGGACCCAGTTCGCTGCGCATGCCGCCACGCTTGAGCAGGCCGACGCCGTGCTCGCCCGTGACCGTGCCGCCCGCCGCGATCGCGGCCTCCAGGAGTTCCTCGAAGGCGGCCTGCGCGGCGACGCGTTCCGCCTCGTCACCGGGCTCGGTGATCAGGAGCGGATGCAGATTGCCGTCGCCCGCGTGCGCGATGGTCGCGATGCGCACGCCGTGCCTGCGCCCGATCTTCTCGATGGTGGCGAGCATCTGCGGCACGGCGGACCGCGGCACGCACAGGTCCTCCGTGAGCACGGGCCCGAGGCGCTCGAGCGCGGGATACGCGAGCCGCCGCACGTCGAACAGGGCCTCGGCCTCGACGGCGTCGGTGGACTGCTCGGCCCACAGCGCCCCCGTCTCTTCGAAGGCGGCGGCCACCGCGCTCGCCTCGGCCTCGCCCGCGTCGCCCGGGGCGTCGATGCGGGCGAGCAGCATCGCCTCCGCACCCGGCTCGATGCCCAGGTGCTTCCAGTTCTCCACGGCCTCCATGCAGGCGCGGTCAAGGAGTTCGAGGGCGGCGGGGGCGAGGCCCCGGCTCGTGACGAGGGCGACGGCGGCGCCCGCGGCGACGAGGCTGTCGAAGTTGCCGACGACGGTCCGGGGGTCGGCCGCGGGCGCGGGCCGCAGCTTCAGCGTGATCTCGGTGATGACGCCGAAGGTGCCCTCGGACCCCACGAACAGGCTCGTCAGGTCGTAGCCCGCGACGCCCTTGGTGGTGCGCCGGCCGAGCCTGACCCGACTGCCGTACTCCCCCGCGGGTCCGCCCATGACGACTTCCATGCCGAGGACGTAGTCGCGCGTGACGCCGTACTTGAGGCAGCACAGGCCGCCCGCGTTCGTGGAGACGTTGCCGCCGATCGTGGACCAGGGGGCGCTGGCCGGGTCCGGCGGGTACCACAGGCCGTGCTCGGCGACGGCGGCCTTGAGGTCGTTGTTGACGACGCCGGGCTGGACGACGGCGATCAGGTTCTCGGTGTCGATCTCCAGGATGCGGTTCATCTTCGACACGTCGAGCACGAGGCAGCCGTCGACGGCGTTGGCCCCGCCGGACAGGCCGGTGCCCGCGCCCCGCGTCACGACCGGTATCCGCCGGGCCGCGCACGCCCGCACCACGGACTCGACCTCCTCGGCGGACGTGGCGCGCACCGCGGCGAGCGGCCGGCCCATCGGCGCCCACTCGGCGTCGTCTCGGCCGAGGGACGCGAGGACGTCCGGGTCGGTGACGAGGGTGCTGTCCGGGAGCGCGGCGGCGAGTTCGCCCACCGTGCTCCTCGTGTCTGCGGTGTCGATGTCGTCCTCCTGAACGGATGTCCCTGACCGGCGCGTTCACGGGTCAGGCACACCATCATGGAACACCGCCTCGCGCCGCCACACGGCGCGGGTCGCCCAGGAGACGGGGGTCGTTCAGGAGGCGAGGGTCAGCACGGCGCGCACGCGCTTGCCGACCGGCACCTGCTCCACGGAGACGGCGGCGAGCGCGTCCACGATCTCCAGGCCGTGCCCGCCCACGCGTGTCGGGTCCCGCGGGAAGCGCACCGGCACGGCGGCGCTGCTGTCGTAGACGGTGACGGCGACGTGCCGTGACGTTCCCTCGAGTTCCAGGACGTACGGGCCCGCGCTGTGCCGGTCCGCGTTCGTGATCAATTCGCTGACGACGAGCAGGACGTCCCCGGCCGTGCGCGGGTCGAGCTCGACGCACCACTCCTGGCGCAGCCGCGTGAGGAACACGTCGGCGAACCTGCGCGCGTCCGCCAGGCACCCCTCGTCGCCCGCGTAGTGGGTCGCCTGCATCAGTGGCCCGACTACCTCGTCGAAACCGGTGGGGATCACTGCCCCGTCCATGTACTCGGTCATTCATGTCTCTTTCACGCCTGCAGGACTCCGCGATGGACACCCGCAGCCTGCTGATACCCCGCTTCAGGCCACGCAGTCCTGCCGGATTCAACGGGGTGACCGACACCCCCGCTCGTCGTTTGAAGGACGACACCGCGTCCCTTCGCGCTTCCGGGAGAGGCCTGCCATGCCCCAGCTTCGCCGCGACAGCATTATCCCCCGCTCACGGATAGCCACTGACCAGGCGGAGGCGGCCCTGCTCGAGGAGTACACCGGCCTGGTACGCCTGGCCTACCTCACGCTCCCCGCCGCCTTCACCCGCCACCGACGGGTGCTGCTGGCCCACACCGCCGTGCAGCGCTCCCTGCCGGGGCGCCGGGCTTCCTTCGTGCCCGGGCCCCGCGTCCCCGACGGCGCCGCCGACACCGCCACCGACGCGCTGCGCGTACGGATTCTGCGGGCCGCTCTGTCCGTCGGACACCGGCCGACCGGCTGGCCCGGCGCGCTGCCGCCTCCCCGTACCCTGCTGCCCCGACTCCCCGTGGTCTGGGGACTGCGGCTGTTTCCGCGGGCCGGTGGCGCCCAGGAGGTCGCGCTCGTCCGTGCGCTCGCGGGCGCGTCGGCCGCCGCGCGCGCCGCGTTCGTGCTCCGGCACATCGACTCGATGGGCGCGGACCGGGCGACGGCGCTGCTGGCCGCTGCCGGGGTGGCGGATGCCGGCTCGGCCGTGCGGGAGTCCGTCGGGCTCGACGCCGAAGCAGGGCCCGCGGCCGCGGCGTTGCTGCGCTCCCAGGAGTTCGACGCCTGCTCGGTGCAGACGCGACCGACGGACCTGCTGCGCCGCGCACGGCGGACCCGTGCCGCCCTCGCGGTCGGGGCCGTCGCCGTCGTCGCCGCGGCCGCACTGCTCACCCCCGACTCCGCGCCGCGCCGGGAGACGACGGGCGGGGGCGACCCGGTCCGGGCCTCGTCCGTCGCCGGTGACCTCACCCGGGCCGGTCGCGACAGCTGGGCCGACACCTCACGGGTCGACTTCACGGCCTGGCCCGCGCGCGGCGACCGGAGCGGGGACACCTCCCTGCTGGACCGGGCGCTCGACGCGTGGGCCGAACCCTCCGGCGCCGTACGCGTCAGCAGGACCCCGGACACGCCCGCCGACGCACCGCCCCGTGCCCCGCAACTGCTGTTCGCGGGCGATGTCGACGGCCGCACCGTGGTCCTCCTCAGCGACGGCGAACGCCTCGCCCGCTACACCGCACCGGACGGCGACGGCCCCGCCGGCCTCGCCCTGGCCCGGGTCGACGACGCCGACGTGACCACGGCGGCGGCCGTCGTCCTCACCCGCGACCACGGCTCCGCCCGCTATCTGACGGCACCGTGGATCACCGAGGCGGCCACCCGGGACCTGCTGCGGCCCGACACTCCCGGACGGCCGCTGGAGGTGTCGCACGACGGGGTGACCGACCCCGTGCCCGTCGCGCCTGCGGACGGCTGCGCGCGCCGCCCCGTGCTCCAACTGCGGTCCTCGCCCCGCATCGTGGAGAACCACTCGTTCCTGCTCGCCGACCTCGGCGGCCTCTCGCCCGTGCACCTCACGTACACCCCGCCGCCCGGGCACGGCACGCCGCCGCCCCGGCAGCCGCGCGAGGCCACCGGCAGCCAGGCGCTGGTCGCCTGGGCGCGCACCGCCTGCCGGCTCCAGCCGTGGCGGGGCGGCGCCGTGCGCGCCGTGAACGCGTGGGACTTCGCCGAGCAGCGGCTGCCGAAGGACGCGGGCCGCGCGGTGTGGTCCTGCGTACGCGCCTCCACCTGGCGGGGTCCTGGCGATGTCGCTCTCCTGCTGCGCGCACCCGCCGCGGCCGCCGAACCGGCGCACCTGGTCGGCCGCGCCCGGGCCACGGCGGCCTGCAGCCGGTTCGGCCAGCACGTGGTGGCCGACACCCGGTGGAAGTCGCCGGACGGGCACTGGTACCTCCTGGCGGCGGGAAGTCGCGCGGTCACCCGGATCGAGGCGAGCGGCGCGGTGACCGCGTCCCACAAGGGCCGCACCCTGGCCGTCCGCGCGCCCGAACACGGCACGGTCCGGGTGGCGGCCCGCCTCGACACCGGGGAGCGGCTGAAGGAGGTGCCACCCGAGCGGCCCTGACGGTTCGGACCTGGTGCATCCGCCTGCCCTGTTGATGCGGAAGTCGGTCACGGGGCGGACGGTGGTGGACAGGGGGCGAGCGAGGGAGACGCATGACCGCAGAACGTGCCGGGCAGCGGTGCCTGGTCACCGGGGCGAGCGGCTACATCGGCGGCCGCCTGGTGCCGGAACTGCTCGCCTCGGGTCATCACGTGCGCTGCCTGGCCCGTTCCCCCGCCAAGCTCCGGGATCATCCGTGGGCCGGCGACGTCGAGGTGGCGCGGGGCGATGTCACGGATCGCGGCTCGCTCGGCGCCGCGCTGCGCGGCATCGACGTCGCGTACTACCTGGTGCACGCGCTCGGCACCGGCAGGGACTTCGAGCGCACCGACCGGGAGATGGCGACGTCGTTCGCCGAGGAGGCCCGCCGGGCGGGGGTGCGGCGGATCGTCTATCTGGGCGGCCTGACGCCCGCGGGCGTGCCCGAGCGGGAGCTGTCGCCGCATCTGCGCTCGCGGGCGGAGGTCGGGCACATCCTCCAGGCCTCCGGCGTTCCGACGACGGTGCTGCGGGCGGCCGTGATCATCGGTTCGGGCTCCGCGTCGTTCGAGATGCTGCGCTATCTGACCGAACGGCTGCCGGTGATGGTGACGCCGAGCTGGGTGCACACCCGGATCCAGCCGATCGCGGTCCGCGACGTGCTGCGCTGCCTCGTGGCCGGCGCGGCGATGCCGTCGCAGGTGTCCCGCTCCTTCGATGTCGGCGGTCCTGACGTGCTCACCTACCGCGACATGATGCTCCGGTACGCGGCGGTGGCGCGGCTGCCGCGGCGCGTCGTGGTCGGGGTGCCGATGCTCAGTCCCGGCCTGTCGAGCCACTGGGTCGGCCTGGTGACGCCCGTGCCCGCCGCCATCGCCCGCCCGCTCACCGAGTCGCTGCGCCACGAAGTCGTCTGCCACGAGCGCGACATCGAGGAGTGGGCGGCGTATCCGCCGGGTTCCCCGATCGGGTTCGACGAGGCGGTGCGGCTGGCGCTGCGCCGTGTCCAGGAGGCGCAGGTGGCTACGCGCTGGTCGTCGGCCGCGCTGCCGGGCGCGCCCAGCGATCCGCTGCCCACCGACCCGGACTGGGCGGGCGGCAGCCTCTACACGGACGAGCGGGAGCGGCTCGTCGAGGCCTCGCCGCAGCGGCTGTGGGACGTGGTGGAGGGCATCGGCGGGGAGCACGGCTGGTACTCGTTCCCCTTGGCGTGGGCGGTGCGCGGGTGGCTCGACCGGCTGGTGGGCGGCGTGGGGCTGCGGCGCGGGCGGCGGGACGCGGCGCGGCTGCGGGTCGGCGACTCGCTGGACTTCTGGCGGGTGGAGGAGATCGAGCCGGGGCGGCTGCTGCGGCTGCGCGCCGAGATGCGGTTGCCGGGTCTGGCCTGGCTGGAGCTGTCCGTGGAGGCGGCGGACGGCGGGCGTTCGCGCTATCGCCAGCGGGCGCTGTTCCATCCGCACGGTCTGGCGGGCCAGGCGTACTGGTGGAGCGTGGCGCCGTTCCACTCCGTGGTGTTCGGCGGGATGGCGCGCAATATCGCGGCCACGGCCGAGCGCGGGTCCGACGGGGGCGCCCCGCCCCGTGCGGGTGACGGTGCATCCGTGTGAGCCGTCGGCCGGGAAGGCCTGACACAGCCTGCTTGCCCCTCCCTCTCCATCAGGAGCCCTTCCGTGCGTGTCCACGTCGTCCTGTTCACCTCCGATCTCCGGGTGCACGACCACCCGCCGCTGCGGGCGGCGTTGACCGCGGCGGACGCCGTGGTGCCGCTGTTCGTCCGGGACACGGGGGTCGCCGGGTTCCTCGCCGCGAACCGGGAGGCGTTTCTCGCCGACTGTCTGCGGGACCTGGACGCGGGTCTGCGGGAGCGGGGCGGGCGGCTCGTGGTGCGCTCGGGCGCCGTGGTCGACGAGGTGGCGAAGGTGGTGACCGAGACGGACGCGTGCGCCGTGCACGTGGCGGGCGGCGTCTCCGCGTACGCGCACCGCAGGGAGGACCGGCTGCGGGACACGCTGCGCCGCCTCGGCTGCGATCTGGTGGCGCACGACGGGGTCGTCACCTGCGTTCCGCCGGGCGCCGTCACGCCCGACGCCCGGGACCACTTCGCGGTGTTCACGCCCTACCACCGGCACTGGGCCCGGCACGGGCCGCGGGCCGTCGTGCGGGCGCCGCGCGCGGTCCGGGTGCCCGACGGCGTCGGCGGCGAGGTACTGCCCGAGCGGGCGGACGTGGCGGGGGTGTCGCCCGGTCTCGCCGAGGGCGGGGAACGGGCGGGCCGGGCGCTTCTGACCTCCTGGCTGCGTTCGGGGATCGGCGCGTACGAGGACCGGCACGACGACCTGGCGGGCGACGCCACGTCGCGGCTCTCCCCGCATCTGCACTTCGGCACGATCGGCCCCGTCGAGGCCGCGCACCGGGCGCGCGCGGCGGGCGGCCCCGGCGCGGAGGCGTTCGTACGGCAGCTGGCCTGGCGGGACTTCCACCACCAGGTGCTCGCGGCGCGCCCCGACGCCGCGCACGCCGACTACCGCACGCAGCACGATCATTGGCGCAGGGCACCTCGGGAGGTCGAGGCGTGGCAGGAGGGGCGTACGGGATACCCGGTGGTGGACGCGGCGATGCGGCAGCTGCGCCACGAGGGCTGGATGCACAACCGGGGCCGGCTGCTCACCGCGTCGTTCCTCGTCAAGACGCTGTACGTGGACTGGCGGGTCGGCGCGCGCCACTTCCTGAGCCTGTTGGTGGACGGCGACGTCGCGAACAACCAGTTGAACTGGCAGTGGATGGCGGGCACCGGCACGGACAGCCGCCCGAACCGGGTGCTCAATCCGCTGACCCAGGCCAAGCGCTACGACCCGGACGGCGCCTACGTACGGCGCTGGGTACCGGAGTTGGCGGATGTCGAGGGCTCCGCGGTGCACACGCCGTGGAAGGCGGCCGGCCTCGATCGGGCCGCGCTCGGCGACTATCCGGACCCGATCGTGCACCTGCCGGACGGGCTGGCCCGGTTCAAGCGGGCCCGGAACCTCGACTGACCTCCGGGTAGTGGCGCCCGATCTGGTCGAGGGCCTGCGGCAGCGTCACCGGGTGCAGCGCGCCGCGCACCCCGCGCCCCGCCCAGCCGGGCCCGGCCAGCATCACGGCGGGTTTGCCGCGGGCGCCGCGCACGCCCCACTGCGTCTCGGCGAGGTGCCGGGCCAGCGGCAGGCTCGCGGTGGAGCGGGCCTGCGCCCACAGCACGACGACGCGCGGACCGATCCTGCGCACCGCGGCCGACACCGCCTCGACGGGCACGGCCGCCCCGAACATCCGCTGCGGTACGCCCAGTTGGCTCAGCCCGGTACTGAGCGCCTCCAGGGCGAGCACGTGCTGTTCGGCGGGGACGCAGGCGAGGACCAGCGGCGGCAGCGCGAGGGTGGACTCGGTGGGGGCGGCGGCGCGGTGCAGGGTGCGCGAGACGTGCCAGGACAGCAGGTGCTCGACCTCGACGTACCGGTCGCCCGCCTCCTCCCACTTGCGGCCCACCGCGTGCAGCACCGGCGCCATCACGTCCTGCCAGGCGGTGACCAGGCCGTGCTGCGCCACGGCCTCGGTCAGCAGGTTCTGCACGGTCGGCGCGTCCATGCGGGTCGCGGCGCGGGAGATGCCCCGGCACTGGCGCTCCAGCGTGGCCGGCGAGGCGGACGCGATCAGTTCGGCCGGTGCGGTCGGTGCGGGGCGCTGGAGCGGCAGCCCGGTGGGCTCCGTCGCCAGTCGCTTGCCCGCGAGGAGCGCGGCCTCGGCGGGCGGCAGGCCCGTCGTGGTCAGCCGGCACATCTCCTCGACGACCGCGACGTCATCGGCGGTCCAGCGCCGGTGGTGTCCCGCCGAGCGCTGCGCGGGCCCGAGCCCGTAGCGGCGGTCCCAGCTGCGCAGGGTCGTCGGGGAGACCCCGAGCCGCCTGGCGAGGGCTCCGGTGGTGACGCCCGCTTCCTGTGGTGCCGCATGTGACCGTGCCACGTCGCTTGCGTGCTGCCCCTCGTCCATCGGCCCACGATACGACGCACAACCGATGCGGGTTGTCGTGCGGCGGGAGTCGTTTCCAGGATGACCGGGCCGTGACCCGGCGAGCGCTGCGCGCGTCCGGTCCTGGCCATCACCGGTCGAGTTCAGGATCGTTTCGAGGAGTTGACGGGGCATTGAGGATCCCAGGGTCGCCGACGCGGGACGTCGATCCGCGCGAGGCGTCGGAGACCGCCCTGGCGGCCGGACTCGCCGCGGGTGACGTCGCCTGCCTGGCCGAGGTGTACCGGCGGTGGGCGCCGCTGGTGCGCGGCCTGGCGCAGCGGGCACTCGGCGACCGCTGCGAGGCGGAGGACGTGATGCAGCAGGTGTTCCTCGCTGCGTGGCGCGGCCGGTACGGGTACCGGCCCGAACTGGGGCCTCCGTCCGCCTGGTTGACGGGGATCGCGCGGCACCGGGTCGCGGACGCGCTCGCCGCACGGAGCCGTCGGGCGGCGCTGGTCGAGGCGGCGGCCGGGCGGCACGCGGTCTCGGTCGGCCGCGAACCCGCGGGCGACGCCGGCATGGACGCGGTCGTAGAACGGCTGATGCTGTCCCAGGAGTTGGCGCGCCTGCCGAGCACGCAGCGCACGGTGCTGTGCCTCACGTTCTACGAGGACCTGACGCAACCCCAGATCGCCGCCCGCACCGGCTGGCCGCTGGGCACGGTCAAGAGTCATGCCCGGCGCGGCATGCGGCGCCTCGGCGACCGGCTGCGCGGCCGGGGCGAACGCGGGTGAGATTCGTCGGCCTCTGATGCATCCGTACGCGCCCTTCGGGCCGAAGCTCCGGTGTGCGGCGCACGAACACGGCCGCACATGTACGGGCGGCCCGGACCCCGCCGCCCGCCCACCTCAACGGAGTCGGTGCCGCTGAGGTGGGTACGGGCGGGGCGCCACTACAGTCGATGATCATGAACATTGGTTCCGTCAGCCTCCGCGACGTACCCGAGTCCGACATCGAACGAGCCCTGGCGCTCGCCTGTCTCGTCTTCCACGAGTCGCCCGACGACGAGCGCCGCGAGCAGCAACAGCGGACGCTGTCCGGCTGCCTGCGGATCGGCGCGTACGACGGCGAAGAACTGGTCGGCTTCGCCGCGGCGCATCCCTTCACCGTCTCCGTGCCGGGCGGTGGTGACCTCTCCTGTCCCGGCCTCTCGTACGTGTCGGTCGCACCCACGCACCGCAGGCGCGGCGTGCTGTCGGCCATGATGGCCGAGCTGTTCGCCCGCTGCGCCGGGCAGGGCGCGCCGTTGGCCGCGCTGTGGGCCTCGGAGGCGTCGATCTACGGCCGGTTCGGCTTCGGCCCCGGCACGTACGGGGCGACCGTGGAGATCGACTCGCGGCGCGCGCTGGCGCTGCGCATCTCGCCCGACGAGCGTCCGCTGCACCTGCTCGACACCGACTCGGTGCCCGCCGTGCTCGCGCCGTACTTCGAGACGACGCGCGGGCCGCGGGCGGGCCGGCACGCGCGCACGCAGGCGTGGTGGCGCGAGCAGTGGCTGACGCGCAAGGACGAGGAGGACGAGGACCTGTCGCCGCCGCGCGTGGTGACGCTCGGCGACCCGCTCGCCGGTTACGCGATCTACCGGACCAAGTCGGGCGACTGGGCCAGGGACGTGCCGGGCCTGGTGAGCGTCGAGGAGCTGGAGGCCGACACGCCGGAGGGTGCGGCGGCGCTGTGGCGGTATCTCGCGGACATCGACCTGACCGGCACGGTGCGCGCACACGGCAGGCCCCTCGACGATCCCCTGTTGCTGTTCGCGGCGGACCGCGACCAGGTGGGCGTCAAGAGCGTCGAACCGGCGCTGTGGGTGCGCCTGGTGGATGTGCGCGCGGCGCTCGCGGCCCGCGCTTGGGCGGCGCCCGTGGATGTGGTGCTCGCCGTCCGTGACGCGCGGCTCCCGGCGAACGCGGGGACGTTCCGTCTGATCGCTTCGCCGGACGGCTTCTCGTACGCGCCCACGGACGACGCGCCCGACCTGAGCCTGGAGGCCCGCGACCTGGCGACCGTGTACATGGCGGCGACGCCGGTGGCGGCGCTGGTGCGCGCGGGTCTGGTGGCGGAGCACACGCAGGGCGCGGCGTCGATGCTCGACGCCGCGCTGCGCACGGAGCTAGTGCCGCACACCGGCGACACGTTCTGAACTCACGTCACTGATACGGGAGTTCAGCACTCCATCTTCCACGTGTGGGAGTCGCCGCTGTCGTTGGCCCAGCCGTTGGACGGGATCTCCTGGCCGGGCGCGAGACAGACGGTGCCGAGGCCGAGGAGGCCCGGGTTCTCGTAGACCTGGACGTGGTCCTTGATGCCTGGTCCTGAGATTCCGTGGTTGGCCCAGGAGGAGTCCACGTCCTGGATGCCGTCCTCCCAGTCGTGGTCGTCGCCCGACCAGTTCCAGCGCATTCCGCTGTAGTCGGCGTCGGTCCAGGCGCAGAACTCTCCGCTGGGGCACTGGGCCGCGAAGGCGGTGGCGGGGAGCGCGGCGCCGCCGAGGGCGAGGACCGCGGCGGTGACCAGGGCGATCGGGTGCTTCATGAGGTCTGTTCTCCTTGCTGGGTCAGTGGGTGGGGGTGTGCAGCACGCGGGTGGACGCGTCGAGCGCGCGGGCCCGCAGGCGCTGCCAGTCGGTGAGTTCGGCGCGGTGCCGTGCGCGCACGGAGGCGAGGCTGAGGTCGCGGTGGGCGGCCTCGGGCTTGAGGTTGTTGACGACGGTCGACACCCGGAACCAGCGTTTCTGGTCGCCGTAGAGGGTGCGTTGGGCGGCGGCCAGGCAGCCGTCGGTGTGGGCGCGTACGGGGATGCCGTTCGCGAGGGTGAGGGAGAGTTCGGCGGGCGGACTGCCGAAGAGGGCTGCCGCGACGCGCTGTTCCTCCGCCCGGTTCGCCGGGCGCTTTCCCGGCCGGGGCGGTGTGAGGCCCTGGCGGGTGAGGCAGCGGTCGGTGAGGGCCAGGGTCGCGGCCCTGATGGTGTCGTCGGGTGTGCGGGCGGTCCTGTTGGTGTGCTCCGTGGCGCAGCCCGCGAGCGGGAGCAGCAGGGCGCAGACGAGGACGGTGAGAGCGCGGGTTCGGCGGTTCATGGCGCGCTCAGCCCTGCTCGCACCCCATGGTGGTGTCGGAGACGCCGTCGAGTTTTCCGGCCCACTCCCAGTTCTCGGAGTAGTCGTCGCGCCTGATCTCCCGGTAGACGCAACCGGTCGCGGTGTAGCTGATGGCGTAGACGGTCCCCGCGACGCGGGAGTCGAAGGAGGCGGCGTGGCGCGCCGTCCCGTTCTCCGCGTCGGCGTAGCCGGGCGGCCCGTAGCACCACGCCTGGCCGTGCATGCCGATCTCGGTCCAGAAGCAGACCTGGCCGGGCGGTACGGCGCCGGGCGCGGCGAAGGAGGTGGGTGCGAGGGCGGTCGTGGCGCCGCCGAGGAGTGGGAGGGCGAGGGCGAGCAGCACGGATCTGTGCTTCATGAAGGGCTTCATTTCGGTGACCCCGGAGTGATCGTTCTTACTGAGCGTGATCAGACTGCCCCGGAGTCGGCGCGATCAAGCGCCGTGTCACTCTTGTCAGTGACAATTGGTGACCGTAACGCGCCGCCGCGGGCCGCGGCAGCGCGGCTGGGTGCGGGCCATGCGGACCGCGTCGACGGACTCGGCGAGGAGTTCGTACTCGGTGGTGTCGTCGCGTGTCGCGATCCTGACGAGCCGCCCGGAGGCCAATTCCTCCGCGACCTTCTCCTGTTGGTCCGGGTCCGCGCACCAGGTCCGCAGCTGTTCCGGTACGTCGGGTGCGTCCTCGGCCACGGGCGTCAGCGCACCCTCGGGTAAGTGGCTCAGGCCGGGGCGCGGGTCGAGGCGCTCGGCCATCCACATGGCCCGGTCGCGCAGCCACCACAGGGCCAGCGCGAGGGTGGGGGCGCGATATGTGCCGAGCGGAACACCCACGCGCCGCCCGCCGCAGATTCCGTACGCGGTGACATGGCACAGGAATTCGTCGTGCACGGTCTCCCCCATTGCCTGGCGCCCGACTGCATTGACTGTTGTGCCAAACGATCAGTGATCCACCGCAACGGCGAGAATTGCCCGGGCAATTGGCCCGCGGGACGCCGCCTAGGAACAACGTTCAACCGTTCCTCTGTCAAGTATCGGCACTTGGGAAACAGAGTCACCATGGCTTTCACGCCAGTCTCCGGGCATATTCACGGCGCTCGTTGGCCGAAATCCCCCGCGTCGGAGAGACTGCACGCATGCGCTCACATGACGTACTCATGGACGGTTACAGCCGTATTCAGGAGGAGGTGCACGCGGCCGTCGAGGGGCTTTCCGTCGACGCGCTGCACGAGCGCCCCGAGGGCACGGCGAATTCCATTGCCTGGCTGATCTGGCATCTCACCCGTGTTCAGGACGACCATGTCGCCGATGCCGCGGGACTCCAGCAGGTGTGGCTCGCGGGCGGCTGGGCGGAGCGGTTCGATCTGCCGCTCGCCGAGGCGGACACCGGGTACGGACACACACCGAAACAGGTCGGCCAGGTGCGGGTCGCCTCGGGCGACCTTCTCGTGGGCTATTACGACGCGGTGCACGAGCAGACGCTCGGGTACCTCGGCGGCCTGAAGGACGCCGACCTCGACCGCGTCGTCGACGAGGGCTGGGATCCGCCGGTGACGCTGGGGGTCCGGCTCATCAGCGTGCTCTCGGACGACCTGCAGCACGTGGGGCAGGCCGCCTACCTGCGCGGACTGAGCTGACCCTGTCAGCCTTCCCTCTTCGTCAACGGCGCCGGACCTCTCGTCCGGCGCCGTTCTCGTGCGTGCCGGAGGTCTTGACAACTCCATTGGTCTGAACCAACTTTGGCGCACACAGCGGTGGCCACCGTTCACATCCGCAGCATCCCCACCTCTTCCCAGGAGGCTCCCCGTGGACCGTGCACGCCATCGCAGACGCAGACCCGGCCTCGCACTCGCCGTCGTGGCGGCCGCCGCGCTCGGCGTCACCACGCTCGCCGCGCCCGCGCAGGCCGCCGACGTCAACGTGGCCAAGAACGCCGGCTTCGAGTCGGACCTGAGCAACTGGACGTGCACGGCGGGCAGCGGTTCCGTCGTGACCTCCCCCGTGCACGGCGGCGCGAAGGCCCTCAAGGGCGCCCCGTCGGGCCAGGACAACGCCAAGTGCAGCCAGACCGTCAAGGTGTCGCCCAACTCGACGTACGCGCTGAGCAGTTGGGTGCAGGGCGGCTACGCCTATCTCGGCGCGAGCGGCACCGGCACCACCGACGTGTCCACGTGGACACCGGGCGGCTCCTCCTGGCAGCAGCTCACGACGAGCTTCAAGACCGGCGCGAACACCACCTCGGTGACGATCTACACGCACGGCTGGTACGGACAGAGCGCGTACTACGTCGACGATGTGTCCGTCCTCGGCCCCGACGGGGGCGGCGGCTCGGACCCGGTCGTGGTCCCGGCCACCCCCACCGGGCTCGCGGCGGGCACGGCCACCTCGTCCTCGATCGGCCTCTCCTGGTCCCCGGTCTCCAACGCGACCGGCTACAACGTCTACCGGGACGGCGCGAAGGTCGCCGCCGTCACGGGTGCCTCGACGACCGTCACCGGGCTCGCGGCCGACACCTCGTACGGCTTCCAGGTCACCGCGACGAACGCGGCGGGCGAATCCGCGAAGTCCACGGCGGTGACCGCGAGGACCGCCACGTCCGGCGGCGACCCCGGCGGCGGCACCGTGCCCAAGCACGCGCTGACCGGGTACTGGCAGAACTTCGACAACGGCGCGACCGTGCAGAAGCTGCGCGACGTGCAGTCGCAGTACGACATCATCGCGGTCTCCTTCGCCGACGCCACCACCACGCCCGGGCAGATCACCTTCAACCTGGACCCGGCCGTCGGTTATGCCTCGACCGCCGACTTCAAGGCGGACATCGCCGCCAAGCACGCGGCGGGCAAGTCCGTGATCCTCTCGGTCGGCGGCGAGAAGGGCACCATCTCGGTGAACAGCGACGCCTCGGCGACGGCGTTCGCGGACAGCGCGTACGCGCTGATGCGGGAGTACGGCTTCGACGGCGTCGACATCGACCTGGAGAACGGTCTCAACTCGACGTACATGTCGAAGGCGCTGCGCCAGCTGTCGGCGAAGGCGGGCGGCAAGCTGGTCCTGACGATGGCGCCGCAGACCATCGACATGCAGTCGACGTCCGGCGAGTACTTCAAGACGGCGCTGAACGTGAAGGACATCCTCACGGTCGTCAACATGCAGTACTACAACAGCGGTTCGATGCTGGGCTGCGACGGCAAGGTCTACAGCCAGGGCTCCGTCGACTTCCTCACGGCGCTCGCCTGCATCCAGCTGGAGGGCGGCCTCGACGCCTCGCAGGTCGGGCTCGGTGTGCCGGCGTCGACGCGCGGCGCGGGCAGCGGCTACGTCGCCCCGTCGGTCGTGAACAACGCGCTCGACTGTCTGGCGCGCGGCACCGGCTGCGGCACGTTCAAGCCCGCGAAGACCTATCCGGGGCTGCGCGGCGCGATGACCTGGTCCACGAACTGGGACGCGACGGCGGGCAACGCCTGGTCGAACGCGGTGGGCCCGAAGGTGCACGCGCTGCCGTAGGACGCCGAGCCGGTGGCGCACCGCCACCGGCTCGGCCCGGTCAGCCGCCCATGAAGAGCATCGTGCCGTCCGGGCCCAGCGCCTCGACGCGCGCGCCGTGTTCGACGGTGCGGCTGACCGTGCAGTACTTCTCGTGAGTCATGCGGATGCCGCGTTCGAGCGCTTCGGCGGCGTGCTTGTCCCCCTCGGGCAGGTCGATCTCGTAGGAGACACGGACGGAGCCGACCCGCCCATCGTCCTCCGGCCGTGACACGGACTCGACGGTGATGCGCAGCTCGTCGTGCGGCACGGTGCGGGCCGTGCGGTCGACGACGAGGCCGCCGCAGCCGCCGAGCGCGGCGAGGAGGAGTTCGACGGGGGTGAAGGACGGCTGAGCGCCCTCGCTGTCGGCGGGGGCGATGCGGACCTCGGCGCCGCGGTCGTTGCGGGCGGTCCAGTCCCGGTCGCCGTTGCGGACGGTTTCGATGCGGTAGTCGGCCATGCCGGAACCGTAACCAGAGGCGGGCTCCGCGGCGCGCAGCGCCTCCGGGGTGTCGGGGCGGCGGGGCGGGGAGTCCGCGTGCCCCACGCCCACGGACTCCCCGATGGTGCTCCCTCCCCTGGCGACCGCTGCCCGAGCGTGCGGCCGCCGTGGTGCAGAGTCTGCCGGGGACGGCCGCGGAGTTCATCCCGGACCCCCGGATTTCGGTAACTTCACGTGTTGAATCAGTGGCGAGAAGTGACGGGGTGGTGGCACCACATCCCGTACATACGGCCGGAGTCGAGGCGCGGACCGCACCGTCTGGCGTGATCCCTTCGCCTCAAGGACGGCCGGATCACTACGCCTCTGCCCACCCCTCCAGGCGCTCCCCGCAGCGGGCGCAGTACAGGGCGCCGGCGTCGTCGGCGGCCCGGCCGCAGGACGCGCACACCCGGGGCAGCAGGCAGGGCGCCTCGCCGCCCTCGGCCGTCACCTGCGGTTCGGCGCGGCGGATGGCCATGCCGGGCCGCCTGCGGTGCGCCGTGAGGTAGACGAGCCCGTCCTCGCCCGCGCTGACCGCGCGCCGCTCGCCGCGCGGCACGAACAGGAGCGCGCCGGGCGCCACCTGCTCGTCCACGCCCGCCCGGTGGAGCGTGCCGTGGCCCTCCACGACGACGAGGAGCACGTCGAGTTCGGCCTCCACGTACGCGTCGCCGCCCCCGCCCGGCCGCAGGCGGACGACGTTGGCGTCGAGCTGGCGGGCCGCGCCGTCGAGCCGCCACAGAGCGCCTGTCGCCCCCGGTGCGGCAGCGTTCAGGACGTCGGCGAGGGTGACGTGGGCAGCGGGCATCGGTCTGGTTCCCCTGACGTGGCGCGGCGGGTCGTGACCGTTCGATTCTCCCTCACCGCAATTCTCTCTGGCGTGCCAGCCGTTGCGGCGCAGGCCACGGGCCGACCCGCAAGCGGACCTAAAGGAACCGGGGTTCCATTACCGCCCACCCCTTGCTAGAGTCGCGGCACGAGCTAACGGGACTTGAATCCCATTAACGAGGAGATCGCCATGGAGTACCGCCAGTTGGGGACGTCCGGCCTGAAGGTTCCGGCGCTGAGTTTCGGGGCCGGCACCTTCGGCGGGCGCGGCCCGCTGTTCTCCGCCTGGGGCACCGCCGGCGTCGACGAGGCGCGCCGCATGGTGGATCTGAGCCTGGAGCACGGCGTCACCCTGTTCGACACGGCCGACGTCTACTCGGACGGGGCTTCGGAGGAAGTGCTCGGCGCGGCGCTCAAGGGCCGGCGCGACCGGGTGCTGATCTCGACCAAGGCCGCACTGCCGACCGGCGAGGGGCCGTACGACGCCGGAGTGTCGCGGTCGCGGCTGATCGCGTCCGTCGACGACGCGCTGCGGCGCCTCGACACCGACCACATCGACCTGTTCCAGCTGCACGCCTACGACGCGAGCACACCGGTCGAGGAGGTGCTCGCCACGCTCGACGACCTGGTGCGGGCCGGCAAGGTCCGCTACACCGGTGTCTCCAACTACGCGGGCTGGCAGCTGATGAAGGGGCTCGCCGAGGCGGAGAAGCACGGACGGCCACGGTTCGCCGCACACCAGGTCTACTACTCGCTCGCCGGCCGGGACTACGAGTGGGAGCTGATGCCGCTCGCCAAGGAGGAGGGCGTCGGCGCGGTGGTGTGGAGCCCGCTCGGCTGGGGGCGGCTCACCGGGAAGATCCGGCGCGGGCAGCCACTGCCCGCCGATAGCAGGCTGCACCGGACGGCGCAGTTCGGGCCGCCCATCGAGGACGAGCACCTCTACCGGGTCATGGACGCGCTCGACGAGGTCGCGGAGGAGACCGGGAAGGCGGTCCCGCAGATCGCCATCAACTGGCTGCTGCGCCGGCCCACCGTCTCCACGGTGCTGATCGGCGCGCGCAACGAGGAGCAGCTGACGCAGAACCTGGGCGCCATCGGCTGGGAGCTCACACCGGATCAGGTGGCGAGGCTGGACGCGGCGAGCGAGACCAAGGCCCCGTATCCGTACTACCCGTACCGGACCCAGGACGGGTTCCGGCAGCTGAATCCTCCGGTGGTGTGAACCGGACGGGCGGAGTGTCAACTTCTGGTTGACACCCAGGTGCTGTCAACCTACGGTTGCATCATGACGAATTCCGGCGGCGACACGCCTTCCATCCGGCTCGACGACCTGATCGACGCCATCAAGAAG
This sequence comes from Streptomyces endophyticus, assembly GCF_035798155.1. Classification (NCBI taxonomy): domain Bacteria; kingdom Bacillati; phylum Actinomycetota; class Actinomycetes; order Kitasatosporales; family Streptomycetaceae; genus Streptomyces; species Streptomyces endophyticus. Next base: position 109,154 of record NZ_JAOZYC010000108.1, read on the forward strand.
TCGAACACCGACGCACTCGACCAGCTCCAGAACGCCGTCATCGCGGCGGACCACCTCGGCGACGTCGCCGACCATCTGATCGGCCACTTCGTCGACCAGGCCCGCCGCTCCGGCGCCTCCTGGACGGACATCGGCAAGAGCATGGGAGTCACCCGGCAGGCCGCGCAGAAGCGCTTCGTGGCCAAGGGCTCCGATTCCGACCTGGACCCCAGCCAGGGCTTCAACCGCTACACCGACCGCGCCCGCAACGTGATCGTCTCCGCACAGAACGAGGCCCGCGCCGCGAGCAACGCCACCATCACCCCCGCGCACCTGGTGCTCGGCCTGTTGCACGAGCCCGAGGGCCTCGCGGCGCGGGCGATCGTCGCGCAGGGCGTGCTCCTGGACACCGTGCGCCAGGCCGCCACCGCCGAACTGCCCGCGAAGTCCGAGGACATGCCGGCCCTGGTGCCGTTCGACGCCGACGCCAAGAAGGCCCTGGAGCTGACGTTCCGTGAGGCGCTGCGCCTGGGCCACAACTACGTCGGCACCGAGCACATCCTGCTCGCGCTCCTGGAGCACGAGAACGGCTCGGGACTGCTGACGGGCCTCGGCATCGGGAAGGACCAGGCGGAGTCGCAGGTCCTCGCGGTCCTCTCGGAGATCGTGAAGAACCAGCAGGAGTCCGGGGAGGGCTGAGCGCCACCCCGCAAACGAGAGTCCGGAACCTGTCTCCCACCTGTGCCGCCCACTTTTCTTCATAGGCGCAGGTGGGAGACTGCATCCATGACTGCTGAGCGCTCAGGAACCCCCGCCCTGCCGGGCGATCTCGTCGACGTCGACGAGCTGATCGAGGCGTATTACACGCGCGAGCCCGACCTCACGCGCCCCGAGCAGCGCGTCGTCTTCGGTACGAGCGGCCACCGCGGCTCCAGCCTCGACGGGGCCTTCAACGAGAAGCACATCGCCGCGATCACCCAGGCGATCGTCGAGCACCGCACCGCGGAGGGCATCACGGGCCCCCTCTTCATCGGCCCGGACACGCACGCCCTGTCGCACCCCGCCCTGAAGACCGCCCTCGGTGTCCTCGCGGCGCACGGCGTGCGGGTGCTGGCCGACGCGCACGAGGACTTCGTGCCGACGCCCGCACTCAGCCACGCGATCCTGCGCTGGAACCGCGAGAAGGCCGACGACGCGGCCGACCGTGCCGACGGCATCGTGATCACGCCGAGCCACAACCCGCCCCGCGACGGCGGCTTCAAGTACAACCCTCCGCACGGCGGCCCCGCCGACTCCGCCACCACCTCGTGGATCGCCGATCGCGCCAACGCGCTTCTCGAGGACGCCAGTTGGACGCCGCGCACGGCCGACGGGACGGCCTGGGAGCCGTACGACTTCCGTGAGCGCTACGTCGAGGACCTCAAGGACATCATCGACATCGACGCCATCCGCGCCTCCGGCGTGCGGGTCGGCGCCGATCCGCTGGGCGGCGCGAGCGTCAACTACTGGGCGCGGATCGCCGAGATGTACGGGTTCGACCTGACCGTGGTGAACCCGGAGACCGACCCGACGTGGCGGTTCATGACGCTCGACTGGGACGGCAAGATCCGGATGGACCCGTCCTCGGCGCCCGCGATGGCCTCCGTGCTCGCGCGCCGTCACGACTTCGACTTGCTGACCGGCAACGACGCGGACGCCGACCGGCACGGCATCGTCACCCCGGACGCGGGCCTGATGAACCCGAACCACTTTCTGGCCGTCGCCATCCACTACCTGTTCAGCCACCGGCCCCGGTGGTCGGCGTCCGCGGCCATCGGCAAGACGCTCGTCTCGTCCGCCGTCATCGACCGGATCGCGACCACACTCGGCCGCGAGCTCGTCGAAGTCCCCGTCGGGTTCAAGTGGTTCGTGCCGGGCCTGGTCGACGGCTCGGTGGCGTTCGGCGGCGAGGAGAGCGCCGGGGCGAGCTTCGTCCGCAAGGACGGCAGCGTGTGGACCACCGACAAGGACGGCATCCTGCTCGCCCTGCTGGCCGCCGAGATCACCGCCGTCACCGGAAGGACGCCTTCCGTGTACTACGCCGAACTCGCCGCCGAGCACGGCGCGTCGGGCGCCGCGTACGCGCGCATCGACGCCAAGGCGACAAAGGAGCAGAAGGCCCGCCTCGCGAAGCTGACCGGCGACGCGATCACCGCCGACACCCTCGCGGGCGAGCCCATCACGGCCCGGCTCTCCGAGGCGCCGGGCAACGGCGCGGCCATCGGCGGCGTCAAGGTCACCACCGAGAACGCGTGGTTCGCGGCCCGGCCCAGCGGCACGGAGGACGTCTACAAGATCTACGCCGAGTCGTTCCACGGCGCCGAGCACCTCGCCCTGGTGCAGAGCGAGGCGCAGGCGATCGTGGACGCGGCGCTCAGCTGACGTACGCAATCAGACACACGCAATCAGACGTACGGGCTCAGTCGTCGGCCTGGGTCTCCGCGATGCCGGGGAGGTCGGCGACGCCGTCCAACACGTAGGTGTGCGGGTGGAGTTCGAGCTGCTCACGGGTGAGCTGTCCCGTGAGCACGCCGACCACGACACCCGCGCCCGCGTTGAACCCGGCCTCCAGGTCGACGACCGTGTCGCCGGCCACGAGGACGCGCCGCACATCGACGGTCCCGGTCTTCTCCATCGCGCGCTGGATCATGTACGGGGCGGGGCGGCCGCGGGGCACCTCGTCGGAGGTGACGACCGCGTCGAGGTTGCCGCCCTCACCCGTGGACCAGCCGAGGGATTCGAGCAGGGGCAGGGCCACGTCCGCGCTGAAACCGGTGGTGAGGGCGACCTTGATGCCGCGGGCGCGCAGCTCTTCAAGTGCCTTGTCCGCGTGGGCTATCGGCTCCGGCGGCTGCTTCGCGTAGCTCTCGCGCAGGTAGGCGCGGAACGTCTCGTACTGCCGCTCGACCAGCTCCGCGTCGGGAGCGCCGCCGCCGAGGCGGACGAGCGCGTCGATGGCCTCGCGCTTGTCGGTGCCCATCCAGGTCTGCAGGTCGACCGGGTCGACGGCGACGCCGGTGGTCTCGACGGCGTGCCGCAGCGCGTCGTATACGGCCCCGTGCTCGTCGATGGTGGTGCCTGCCATGTCGAAGACGGCGAGTTCGATCACTGGTGTTCCTCACGTGTGGTGCGGGTGTCCTGCGTGCCGCCGCGGGCGGCGACGGTGCGGCCGTCCATGGTGTTCTCGATGGTGAACGTGGCCATGGACGGCAGATAGCGGTCGTCCGCGTACTCGACGGGCCTGCCGTCACCCGTGTATGCCAACCTCCGTACGCGGAGCAGGGGTTGGCCGGGGTCGACGCCGAGGAGCCCGGCGTCCTGGGGGTCCGCCGCGACGGCGTCGATGGTGTGCCGCGCGCGGTACAGGTCGACGCCGCACGAGGTGAGGGCGCCGTAGACGGAGCCGTCGTCCGGGTCGAACGCGAAGAGGTGCAGGCCGACGTCGAGGACGAACGTGGACCGCTCGACCATCACGGGCACCCCGTCGAGGTGGCGCAGCCGGACGAGGTCGACGCCCGGCGCGCCCTCGTCGAGGCCCAGGCGTGCGGCGGCCTCGGGGCTCACGCGGCGCCTGGCCACCTCCACGGTGTGCTGCCCCGGGGTCCGCCCGATCGACTCGGCCCACTGCGTGAACGACATCAGCGAGGCGAACGGCTGCGAGGGCGTGCCCCTGCGGGCGACGGGCGGCTTGCCGCGCCCGCCGACCAGATGGCCGTCGGCCCGCAGCTGCGCGAGCGCCTGCCGCACGGGGCCGCGCGAGGTCCCGAACTCCTCGCACAGCTGTGCCTCGCTCGGCACGGGCGCCCCTTCGGGCCACTCCCCCGACTCGATGCGCCGCCGGAACTCGGCGCCGAGCCGCTGATGCAGCGGCCCCTCCTCGCTACTTGTCTTCACAAGTCGAGTTTCGCAGCCCGATGGCGAGCTGAGCAAGCGAGGACCTGGCGCACAGCTGGTAAACAACGGGGAAACTTGTATAGACAACCCTTGCGGGTGACGGCGGTCGATCCGCAGGCTTGGTGTCATGAACAACGCATCAGCGCCATCCACCGCACTCCCCCGCGACCGCAGCGACCTCGTCGTGGTCGGGGCCGGCATCGTCGGGCTCGCCCACGCCTTCGAGGCGGTGCGCCGGGGGCTCAGCGTCACGGTGATCGAGCGTGACCGGCGGCCGGTGGGCGCGTCCGTGCGCAACTTCGGCCACTGCTGTGTCACGGCGCAGCGCGGCGAGCTCCTCGACCTCGCGCTGCGCTCGCGCTCCGGCTGGCTGGACGCCGCCAAGTCGGCCGGGCTGTGGGCGCCGGAGGCGGGCGCGCTCGTGGTGGCCCGCTCCGCGACCGAGCTGGCGGTCCTGGAGGAGCTGCGGGACGAGCGCGGCGCGGACGCGGTGCGGCTGCGCACACGTGACGAGGTGGGCGAGGGCCTCGGTGACGTGACCTCCTCCTTCGACGAGGTCATCAGCGGCGTCAAGGACGCGGGCAAGAGCGCGG
>NZ_JAOZYC010000109.1:0-325 GCF_035798155.1 Streptomyces endophyticus
CATCTTCCAGGTCGGGTCGGCGGACACAGAAGGCCGGTGCAGTGTCAGGGCCGGCAGATGGTGTAGCAGTTCCTTCGGGGCCCGGGTGCCGCACGGCACCCGGGCCCCTCGACTCGTTCCACACAGAGGTGCAAGTGACAGCAGACGATTCGTTCGGGCGTCTCGACGACGACGACTACCCCGCCTACACGATGGGCCGGGCCACCGAGATACTCGGCACCACCCAGGGCTTCCTGCGCGCCATCGGCGAAGCCCGCCTGATCACCCCGCTGCGCTCCGAGGGCGGCCACCGCCGCTACTCCCGCTACCAGCTGCGCATCGCCGC
>NZ_JAOZYC010000110.1:0-320 GCF_035798155.1 Streptomyces endophyticus
ATCTCCATCGGCTACATCCCGTGGGACGAGGGCGTCGCGTCCACGTTCCTGTGGAAGGAGATCCTCGAGCAGCGCGGCTTCGACGTCGAGACCAAGCAGTTCGACGCCGGCCCGCTCTACACCTCGCTCGCGGGTGGCACGGTCGACTTCGAGACCGACTCCTGGCTGCCGGTCACGCACGCCGAGTACTGGAAGAAGTACGGCAAGGATCTTGAGGACCTGGGCTCCTGGTACGGCCCCACGTCCCTCGAACTGGCGGTGCCTTCGTACATGAAGGACATCAAGTCCATGGAGGACTTGAAGGGCCAGGCGGACAAGTT